>CAYYPJ010000011.1:2887-19904 GCA_964473495.1 uncultured Spirochaetales bacterium | reverse complement strand
TCAAGATGGTATAATCTACAAGATCCAGGGAAGCGGAAGCTTTGTCAAAGATATCACGATTCCTGATCCAATAAAGATCTATGCGATCCTTCCATCTGAGAGCATGAATCTTGAGACCCGCATCATCGAAGGAATGAGAGCGGCTCTTGAGGACAGTTCCTATAAGAACATACATCTGATTCTCCAAAGACCCGGGAAAAACACTTTCGAGCAGATTGAGACCTTGAACATGATCCCTCATTATCACAAAGGGGGCATGATAATCCTGCCAGTGGTTTCTTCTGATCGCCCACGGAATCGGTTGCTTGTTGCGAATGTGAGAAAACTTGAGAAGATCGGTTATCCGGTCATACAGGTTGATAACTATATTTCTGAATACCATGGGAACTATATCATCACAAACAATAGAAAAGCAGCATATGACATGACGACCCTACTCTTCGAGCATGGACATAGAAAGATCGCTCTGCTGTATCAGCATATTGAGAAACCGTCAAACAAACTCAGGATCAAAGGTGTCAAAGATTGTTTCCTGCAGAGAAATATCTCACAAACGAATCTATTTCGTTTTGATATGTCAGAACAGGTCATTGATAGGGACTTTGTGAAGACACTCATGGATCGAGGAGTGACTGCAGTGTTCGGATTCGAATGCAGTTTTATCCGCGATCTTTTTCTCACCATGACGGAAGCAGGACTCTCTGTCCCGGAAGATCTTTCTCTCTGTTCTTTTGATAATCACTGCTATACCAGCCTTGACAGTAATTTCTTCACTGCAGTCGTGCAGCAGTGTGACACGATCGGGTATTATGCAATCCAACTGCTGCTTGATATGATAGAGAAGAAGACAACGGGAAGACTTGAGATGTTAATCAATGCAAATATAGTAAAGAGGAAAAGTGTTGGAAAAGTATGAGACTATCAGATATGGAGATATCCATTTCCATACAAATTATTCAGACAATCAAGATCATGCTTCCATGGAACAGATGATTCAGCATGGAGAACAGTTCGGGATCACAACGTTCGGCACAGGCGATCATAACATCAACCTGACCTATGCCGATTGGGAAGAGCAGCTGAAGGAAACACATGCTTTGCAGCAGCAGTATCCTCATCTTCAACTGATCAACAACTGTGAGATCACATTCAGGATCGGACATATGCTTGTTCTCTGTCCAAAGGAGATCAGAGGGACAGCTCATGAAGGGTTTTCCTACTTGTTCGGTGATACACCATCTCTATTGATCATCAATCATCCATATCTCCCCTCTGACAATTGGAAAGGGACTATTCTCTCACATGCATCTGGGATCGAAGTGATTAACGGCGCGGTTCTTACCAGTAAAGAAGGTAGAGCGATGACCGATCTGTTCCTGCAGGATTATCATACACATCATCTTATTGATCATCCTCATGTGGCATGCTATGCCGACTACTTGTATCATGGGATATATGTTTCAGCACTGGGGAACAGTGATGCTCATAGAATCCAGGAAATCGGATATGGCGTTACAGGATTCAAGGGAATATCAATAAAAGAGAGCATCATCGACCACAAGACATTCGCTTCTACTGATACAGATATCACTATAGACTGGGAATATAACCAGAGAACACATACAATCAGCTGGGATACTCTCATCAAAGATACTGATGACTATCCACTTCTTGTTGAATGGTATCGTGATCGAGAATTTCTTGGCAGATTCCCCTCTTCAGGATCCTTCACTCCGCAGCCCCCCGGATACTACTGGTTCGGAGTCCGACAGGGGAAAAGATTCGCTGTCTCTTCTCCGATAGCAGTCAACACTTCCAACATAACACCTGCAGATTCAGTATATGCAGCACCAATAGATAGTTATTACCGAATCTGGAAAGGATTCGAACCTACGGGGAAACAGCCGGGATCCAGTATCGCTGAAGGGGATATCTTCATATCAGAAGATACCACATGCATTGATTCGCAAGGGGCTATTGTTCGGCTTTCAATCAGCCAGATCTCCCATGATATTGTGATCGATAAGCAGGGACCACCTGAACTCTTAGATGAGTTCTTTCTTTGGTTCTTGCATAACGAATTGCATGAATATAAATTCTCACGTGTGGAATATACCGTGAATTCAGGTTCATTGACCCTCAAGGCCTTGCTTCTTCCAATACTCCTCTCGAAGGGACTCCTGAATGATGAAGAGATACAAGCCATAGGAAAAGAGCTGGAACTTGTTCGTCACAAAATAACAGATGTTTCTCTCTATGTGGAAACACCACCGCTCTGTCATGTGCAGGCAGCAGCAGGACAACATCCGCCCATGTTCCCACTTATACTCACTGACAATACTATTTCACGAAAGAGTCATATCTATTATGAAGATGAACGACCTTCTTTCATTCAAGAATATATATCTTAAACAGGATGCACTATGAATCAGAAGAACCTTACCAGACAACGCATACATGTTATTTTCAAATCACATCTCGATGTAGGATTCACTGATCTCTCAAGTAACGTAGTTGACCAGTATATGGAACAATATATACCCCAAGCATTACGGCTCATTGATAGCTTAGAAGATTCTGATCTCACATTCATATGGACGACAGGCTCTTGGTTGATCGATCGGTTTTTGAGGACATCATCTCCCTCTTTACGAAGGAAGATGGAGTATGCCCTCGGAAACAAGACAATACGATGGCACGCCATCCCCTTCACTGTGCACAGTGAACTTGCTAGTCCTGAATTATTCCGTGCAGGATTAAGGATCTCTAAAGATTTGGATCACAGATTTGGGATTCATACTATTGCCGCTAAATTCACAGATATCCCCGGACATACTCAAGGCATCATCCCACTGCTGGAAGAGTATGGAATAAAATATCTGCACATTGGGACAAATCCTGCCTGTATCCCGGCAGATCTCCCTCCCCTGTTCCGATGGCGGTCTGCAGACGGTTCACAAGTCGTCGTGAACTATCAATCGGGATACGGGAACGTCACAGAGTGCCCGATAGCTCATACCACACTCTGGTTCTCTCACCTGAAGGATAATGAGCAGCCGCCTGACCGTGATAGTCTTACTATGCTCTATGCCCATATAAGAAAGCAATATCCCCAGGCTGTAGTCGAAGCATCGGATCTTGATTCTTTTGCCCGTGATATTCTTCAGTTCTCTGATCATTTTCCAATCATCGATCAGGAAGTCGGAGACACCTGGATCCATGGTGTTGGGACTGACCCTCTTAAAGTAGCTCGTTATCGAGCACTTTGCCGGGTATTCAAACAGGTTGATAACGAATCCGAGAACATCGAGCAGGCAAAGAGGTCTCTTCTCTTAGTTGCTGAACATACATGGGGAATGGATCTAAAGAGATATCTTCCAGATTATTTGAATTATAAAAAAGATGATTTCACTAGAGCACGCAAGCAAGATATAATCTCTATGAGGACACAGGAAAAAGGTAGACAAGAGTATACTCATCCAGACTCTTCTCTGGTACCTGGCACATCACCTCCACATGAATGTAGTTATTCAGTGTTTGAGAGTTCATGGCAGGAACAGAGACTCTATATAAATCAAAGCATAGCATATGTGAAAGACCCGAAGGTCATACAAGCTGTGAATGAATCTTTACTCCAGGTGACACCTTTCTGGCCTTCTCTAGAGAAGTATACCCCGATCTCTCTCCTTGAAGAGGCAGTCTGCGGTCCTTGGCACATAGAATTCAACCAGAGAACAGGAGCGATCTCTTCTCTGTATCATGAAAAACAGGATATTCAGTTCTGTAGACACGGTGGGAATATTGGACAATACCAATATAATATCTATTCGGATGCAGAATATCAGCAGTTTTATCGTACATATCTCGTTGCCCATGAGGATCACTATAGATGGTCATTATCTGATTATACAAAACCAGGTTTGGAACGAGTAAAAGGACTTGAACGAAAAACGTACTATCCTGAACATCCAAAAGGGTACATCATGCGCAATGGGGATCATACGGAGATCAGAGTCATATCAACGATGCCGAATGAGTCTGTCGATCTCTATGGAGCACCAAAACACATTCTGATGTGTTACAGGTTCACTGATACGTGCCGCATCACACTGCACTGGAAGAATAAGGATGCGAATCGCATACCTGAATCTTCATGGATCGAGTTCGGTCTTGATTTCCCGGAGAAATCGTCTTGTCTGCTTGATAAGATGGGCATGAAGATCAACCCACTGAACGTAGTGAAATACGGCAACCGCGCACTTCATGCGATCGATAGATACCTCTATTGTTCACTACGTGACAACTCCGGCAATGATCGAGAGATACTCCTTGAAAGCAGAGATGCTCCGTTGGTGAGTATCGGACGACCACGAGTCCTTGCATTCGATCAATCACAACCAGACTGTTCAGAGGGGGTCTTCTTCAATCTTCATAATAATCTTTGGGGAACGAACTTCCCCATGTGGTATAGTGATGACGGCCTGTTTGAATTCACTATCAATATTGGTAAGAGGATGGGATGATCTATGAGCAATATATCAAATCAGACGCTCTTCTCACACTTCACTATCGATAGAATAGAACGACATATAGCTATATTCTCCCAAAAGATCTGGAAGAACAGAGAAGGACTCTCTGTCTTACGAGCACGATCTGATGATCCTATTGCAGATATACAGGAGGCTAGTACTGCAGCATTTGAAGTCATTCCAGAGGGAACATGGTATGGAGAGACTAGTTGGGATCCCGTATGGTTCAAGATAGATCTATCACCGCAAGAGGACAACAATACAAGTGAACAGGTATATTTGCTGTGGAAGGTACAGGGGGAGTCGACCATATATGTTGATGATACCCCCTGGTGCGGATTGGATACAGCTCATACGTATGCTCCTATCCCGACAGGAGTCTCATCACTATATATACGGTGCGGGAGCTACCAGACAGGTCTATGGATGAGACCGGGTGAACGGCGGATACCCGAACCGATTGATGGACATATGACTTTCTATTCTGCTGCCTTGGCACTTCGAGAGACCGCATACTGGCAGATGTATCATGACCTGATGCTCATTGGTGAGACAATCAGATATAGTCTCGACCAGTATGGCTACCCAGCTATCGAAGTCGGCTATCACAAGCCCCTGAATCGAATCCCGCCGCTCATCCGAAGATTACTCTATGAAACCGACAAAGCACTGGATTCATATGACGCAGGAAGAATCGAAGCATGCCAAAAGACATTACAGACCATATACACCTCTTTTCCTTCAACTTCGTTGAACGGTGAACTTGCTGTCATTGGTAATTCGCATCTTGATCTTGTCTGGTTATGGCCGGAGTCTGTTACCCATGAAAAGAACATACACACTATCACGACCGTGCTCAAACTGATGGAACAGTATAAAGAGATGCGTTTTACGATGAGTCAGCCCTGGTTGCTTGATGCGATACATCAAGACTATCCGCAAATCTATAAAGAGATCAAACTCCAGGTAGACGAGGGCCGCTGGGAATTGACAGGCGGTATGTATGTTGAAGCTGATACACTACTTCCGTGTGGTGAAAGTCTGATCCGCTGTTTCACATTGGGGCAAAGCTTCTTTCTGCAGGAAACAGGGAAGATCTCTGAAGTCCTTTGGCTTCCCGATGCCTTTGGGTATAGTCAATGCATCCCACAAATCGCTCAAGCAGCTGGTATCAAGTATTTCTATACGACAAAACTCGCATGGTCAGCAGTGAACCAATTCCCCTATACCAGTTTTATCTGGGAAGGATTGGATGGATCATCACTCATCAGCTATATCTCTCAAGTCGGATACGAATCAAGGGGGACGATCGAGGAGGTCATGCGAAGCAATCTTACAAACAAGCAAGCCGGTATCAGTGATGAAGCACTGTTTGCAATCGGATTTGGTGATGGAGGCGGCGGACCAACCGATGAGCAATGCGAACGTATAGACCGGTTAAAGAATTTCTCATCACTTCCTGTCTGTACCTGGTCTCGTGCTGATGAGTTCTTTCATCGACTAGGAACAAGAGCTGAGCTGCTGCCGCACTATCGGGGAGAACTTTATCTGGAATACCATCGGGGTACGTATACCACCATGCAACTGATGAAAGAACGTTACCGTCAGGTGGAGAGAGCACTGCAGACACTTGAAGCAGCAGCTGCTGCTACCCATTCACAACTCACTATCGAACATCTTTGGAAACGTCTTGTGTTCATGCAGTTCCATGATGCATTACCGGGCAGTTCGATAAGACTGGTTTATGACCAGTTAGTGCAGGAACTTGATAGAATACAGCAGGAAGCAGCCGCCCGGACTGTATCGCTGCTTTCAAACGAACCTGCACGATATTCAATCTTCAACACACATGCGGTATCAGGTGATTGGGTATGTATTATTCCCAAGGAGCTCTTGCATGAGAGAAAAGAAGCAACTGACTCTGACAACCGGTTACCATCTCAGCTGTTGAGTAATGGGGATATCGCAATACAAATATCTCTAGAGGGGTTAGAGGGAAAGGAGTTCTCGATCACGGAGGATACCGATACTATTACGTATCTCCCCTCTTTGAGAGATGATCGTCATCTAGAGAATGAACGAGTATCTGTAGTGTTCTCACAAAAAGGGATGATAGAGAAAGTGACTATCGATGGAGAACCTCTGTTGATAAACCGCCCGACTGCCTTGTATCTGCACCCGGATATCCCGGCACATTTTGATGCCTGGGAGATCGATCATTCCGCTATAGAGAATAAACATATAACTGCTGATGACCTTGGACTCGCTCGTGAGGATCAGGGTCCATTAGTGACCAGCCTCACAGGAAAGGCTGCTGTTGGAGAAGCAAGTTCAGCTCTCATCACCTATTCCATCATCAATGATTCACCCTATGTCTTTGTGAAGATGACTATCGATTGGCAGGAAGAACATACACTGCTTCGATATGAGATCCCAACAGACTATGTTGGGACAGATGGTCGATTCGGTACTCCATTTGGCAGTATCGACAGACCTGCGACCCATGGTCCGTTGACCCACGAGGCACAATGGGAACAACCTGCGAGTCGCTGGTGTGCAGTCACTGATGGTATGCACCAGGGTTTGGCAGTGATCACCGAATCAACATATGGGTTCTCGATCAAAGACGGGATCATCAATATCTCATTATTACGAAGTCCCTGTTCATCCGATGAGCAATCTATCAGACACAAAGAGGTGTTTGCAGACAAAGGCGTCCATTCTATCGAGTTCGCCATCGGCCGCTACTATCATCAGACGACAGATCGTCATCACTCGACTGCACAAGCTGCTGATACCTTATATACAAGACCTCTCTTCTACAACGGCAGGTCGATCCCACCGCCCTTCTCATGGGAATCTATAGGATCTTTGACGATAAGCTGGGTCTCTCCCCTCCAGGGAGAAGATGGATACCTGATCCGAATGCATGAGACAGCCGGTCAGAGTGGGACGGCACTGGTATGTATCCATGAAAACAAGAATCGCAAAGTATTTCTTGAGGATCTCCTGGGGAATAGGATCGATGAGATCAAGATCTTCAAAGATCATGTATCGATCCCTTATCATGCTTATCAATTGATAACTTTGACTGTTCGAGATACGTAGAGCTTTTCAGCAAGCTCTATATAGCGGTGCATCACCACTGAAGTATGCTGCCTCACTCTTCTCACTACGAGGTACTCCTCCCCTGCAGTACCAGATCAGTTCACCGTTGCGAATATCCGATGAAGAAGATAAAGGATATACGATACACTACAGATGCAGAGCCTTCCTCCAGTCTGTATCGTTGAACAGTGAAATATGCAGGACGTAGAAGAACACGCCAATGACCACGAATATCATAGTGGTGATGATCGACCAGGTCAGTATATGAGAAGTGGTGTAATCTATAGCCAGAAGCATGAGTGCAAGATCAAAGAAGAAGAATCCGATGACATTCAGGCCTCTCTTCTTTGTATGCTGTATATAGATCAGATAGATGAATACTGGAAGAATACACGAGATCACGATCAACGACCAACTGAACTTTGAAGATGTGATCCAATTCAATGCCCCGACAAAGAATGCACCATCAAGTAGGATCGCATAGAGTAACTTGACGATTTTAGGCTTTTTGAACACACAGTAGAAGAGTAATGCCTCTATGGCAATGAATGAGATCAAGAAGAAGGAGAGAATCGGGACAACAGAGAACGTACCAGAGGCACTCTTTTCTCCTAAGAGAATCTGGATGACAAGGACTATGATCATCATGACCGTCACAGATATGATAGGGCGATTACTAAAACGATAGAAGAACCAGGTGATGATCACGACACCAACGACCGGTACCATGACATAGTAAGACCAGGTGATTTCCTTATGCTGTGATATATCTATGCCTGCAGTGACAGCTATGGGAAAAAACCCAAGGAAGATAATGAGGGAAGTCACGAATATCCTCTTCTGTCTCTTCGTAAGTTCTTTATACATAGGTTTTGGAGGAATAACATCTTCCGGGAATTCTCCCGGCTTATCGGGATTGTCCCGAACCTCATCAGGTATGTGTGTATCGCAGAGAGGGCATGTATCAAGACGATCTTCGATCTCTACTCCGCAGCGTGGGCAATATGGCATATTCTTCAACTCCTATTCGTACGTATCATAACCGGTATCCCAATTGATCGAATTCTTGCAAAGAACTTGCTTTCAAGATCATGATCGACCATTGTACTGGAAAAAATAAAACTTGTATTCCCATTATATGCTATAGACGTCGTACTCACCGTCGTTTTATGGGGGGGAGGAATAAACTGGTAACTGCTGATATACTGCTGCATCTCTTCAGGAATATTGACTTTCCCAAGATTTGAGAAACTCAATGTGAATATCTTACTCCCTAAGATGGTATAATACCACCGTAGAATCAAATTCTTTATGTCCAGCGGTAAGATCCTGAGAAGTGGATTCCGCTCCCCGGCTATGTTCCGAACGATCTGTCTTCGTATGAATCGATGATCAAGCTCAAGTACCATGAAGTGGTGCACTTGCTTGATGATATCCTCAAAAGAGAATTCTCCCAGCCTGGGGTCGATCCCAGGTTCAACGGGTAAAACAAAATTACGCATAGTCACCGATGGGAAGAATCTACGAATATTGATGGGTACACTGATCCGAATAGGTTTAGGTAGTCGATGCTTCTCTCTCATATCCTGCAGACAGACATCGATGAGCAGTGCAGTATAGAACTCACCAATAGTGACACCATACTTCTTTGCCTCTTTCTTCACATCATCACTCTTCATGATCCCTTCTATGATATAGTATACAGGGCACTTCACTGATTTGCCATGCAGTTGGAACGTATATGGGATCTTTTGTATTTTAGGGATCCCCTTCTCATAGTATCTCTTGAAACTCTCCTCGAATTCTGCAGGATCCACAGGATCTTGACAGTCAAGTATCAGCCCCTCAGAATCAATAGATTCCCCGCGTCTGCGCAGATATTCGAGCAATAATCCATTCAGGAATCGCAATGCCCCATACCCATCAGTGACAAAATGTGCTATCTCAAAAGCGATCCTGTCTCTGTATGCGATGACTCTGAAGGGGAGCACCCCCCTTCTCTTATAAGGTATAAAAAGACACGGATAACGACTTTCAGCATCAATCCGTGCTTTGGTATCATTGTATTCAAGATAGTACCAGAAGAGCCCCCTCTTCAGCTGTACGCGGTAATAGGGACATCTATCAAGCATAGCTTCATATGCTTCAGTGAGTAATGCGATATTGACTGGCTTGTCAATCGTCGCAGAGAGCCGCAGCATAGTTGTCCTTCTATGAGAATGTTGTGCAACAAATATTTTAGCAGCATTATCGAGACGAAACTCATAACCATCTCTGCCGTGTCTCTTCTTTATCATAGACAAACTATATGCTTGCACCTTTGCTGTGTCAACAAACTTTCTCTGTTCTCCCACTACGCCACTTGCCATGTACACCATTCCCTGAAAAGACCTATACAAAAAGGCTAAGAAGATGACAATCTTATAAACTCTGAAAGATCCGAGTGAAGCATATGATCGAGTTCACCCATCGTCCTGGAATCGTTCCGGGTAAAGAGAAATGCGAATACCGGATATACATGATAATCGATCTTTCTGAGTTCTAATGGATGGGAGAACCGAGACAGAAGTGCGTCATAATCGAAAGAGGCGATCTGTGAAGCTTCATACCCTGTTGAGTTATCAAGTACGATAATGCTGTAGGATAGACCATCCTTCCCGGTAAGCAGCTGCTCCCAATCGGGCTTCTCTCCATGGAAATAGGCAAGATATGGATTGAACCCGTACGCCAGCGCAGTAAGATCTGCTGTGGTACACCACCCGCCGAACCGCAGGGGATTGACTTCTATGGGAAGCAGAGCCCCGTCTCTATCCCGTCTCAACTCTACATGCACCGGAAAGTTCTTAACCTGTGCTATATCACCGATTGCTCGAAGGAATCCCGTGAATTCATCAAGATGCTCCACGATCAACTCCTTTGATGTATAATATATCCTATCACTCACATCATCTTCTGAAGCAAACATATGTGCATAGATCCCTACGATGACAGGAAGTCCCTGTTCATCATAGTAAGCATCAATGGCAAACTCTTCACCATATATCATCTGCTCTATGATGAATGTCCCTGCATCGAGTACTTCATTCGGATAGAGTTCCGAGACACTGTCGATCTCTCTATTGATCTTCTCGACCACCTCAGGCCACTGGTCAGCCGAGGATACCATATGGACTCCCATACTAAAGAAACCGATAGCAGGCTTTATGATACAGGGCATGGGAACAGCACTGATGTTGAAAGAAGCAAGATCCGCATAAGGGACAGCAGTGAAAAAGAGGTCTGGGAACAACTCCTGCGTGATCGTCCTAAAGACTACCTTGTCCTTAAAAGACTTGATCATATGCAGGAGAGATGTATCTGAGAGGTTCTCAGCTATCCACCCTATAGCGTTCTCAGAGGTACTATAGAGTTTGGGAATATCTGCAGAACGTATCTGTGCGATGGCATCCTCTTCAGAAAGAGCATCCTCACTCGTTGAGAACCCCAACTGCTTAGCATACTCAGTCAATATGACTGGGATACCGCCGCTCCGTGCGGTCTCGGTAAAATGAGGCGATACATACGGCCTGTCAACAAGTATCATAGTGCTCTCCATCTGTCACTTCTTTTATCATTCATCATAACCTTCAAGCTGAAGTCTCTTCATGAACCAACTGACTTACAGCATAAGTCAGCAAAGTCCCTGTAAGACCTCATCTATGTGATTATTTGAATATACTGCGAATAGGACTTATAACACCGCAAAAAAGACGCCATGGCAGTCAGTGCTCAAAGATCTCTTGTACTCTCCCGACCTGACCGTCAGTCAATCTGACCTTTATCCCATGGGGATGAGATGCTGATTTCGTCAAGATGTCAGCGACGATCCCTTCAGTCAGGCGTCCAGTACGCTGATCTTTCTTCAATACGATAGCTACTTTGCTGCCTGTTTGTATATTTTCTCTTCTTTGTCCATTCATGTGTAGAATCTACCCTATTTCTCCATCTGTGCCTAGTACTGAGCGTATGCAAGACCGAAATAGCGAGAAGTCCTTTTCGTGTGGATCCTCGTCATCTCATGCGTGTATCACAGTCCCGAGTTGATCGATCTATTTCATCTATCGGGCCTATATCCTATGCCCGAAGAAAGTTCACGTGTTCTCTTCTGTCGCTTCTCTTTCAAGCATCTCACGATCAGAGGCAGTCACTTCTCCCTGTACCACACCTGATGCAAAAGCTTCACAACCAGCATAGCCGCACGCTCTACAGTCTTTTCCCGGTGATCTCTTTAGCACAGCTTCTATGGCATCCAGCTCCTCTGACGTGACAACCTCTTCACGTTTTATCATCTTTTCCATGCCCCACCCCAGCAGCAGGATAAAAGGTACAGTCAGCAGATATCGAGTAAGTGCGAATCTAAGACCAAGGAATGTCGTCTCCGTGATAAGCATAGGGATCTTGACGACTGCCCATGCACGTATGATGATCACGACATTCGATATACTCGCACCTTTCTTATAGATAGCTGCAGTCGCTGGGAATGCAGCATAGACAGGACCGATGAATAAAGATATGAACTCACCTTTCCATCCGGAGTTGCTCCCAGATCCCCTTTCGATCGTCTCTTCTGGCACCCAAACCGTGATAAATGCTGTAATGAGAAAGATCGGAGGAAGTACTTCGCCCATCTCTTTGAAGAACTCCCGATAGAACCTGACTGCTTGAGAGAACACATCCTGACGAAGAGAGAAAAGTACGGTATAGCGCACCAGCGCAATCATCATGAACTTCCACTTCTTTACCAGCTTTTCATATAGACACTCCCATACCCAACGTTATGCCCAGTGCAGCTATGAGACTTAATGCGTTTCTCGTCAGCGCAAACTTCTTACCAAAATGTTCGATCTCCAAGGGAAGTGTAGCAAACCCGACCATGGTCAATGTGGTGATGAATGCAGGTATGATGGTCACTGTCCCGATCAGTGCGCCATAAATGGCACTGAGCACTTCACTATCTCCTCCCAGTACCTTTCTTACCGTCTCAGTCGGAAGAAAAGCCAGGACAAGTGAGACAAGAGCCATGATGCCCATGATCTCAGGTACTGTTCCTTTTGCGATGTTCATTCCTCCAACAAGACTTTCTTTGGTTTTTCTCTTATCCTGTTTAAAGGAGATAAAGGACGCAGCGATAGCAACACGGAGAAGTGCTGTCGCTGCAATCATAAAGATCCTCCTGTACCGATCATTTCGTGAATATGATCGGTACAGAAGGATCTTTCTGTGACAGGAGTCACAGACTAAGAAAAGATTGAAGAAAACTTCTCTTTATCTATGATCTCTATGATGCCATGGCTCTGTTCCCTGATGATCCCATCTGTCTCCAGAGAACTGAAGACGCGCGAGACTGCCTCTCGAGAACTTCCCACCTCTTTTGCAAGATCAGTTTTACTGATACCTGAATGGATAGACATACTCTGCTGTCTCTCCATCAGGTCAAGAAGAGCATATACAACTCGTCCTTTGACTGTCTGGAGGGGAAACCGTTCAATCTTATGCTGCAGCATCATGATCTTTTTCGATAACTGCCTGATAAGCTCTCTGGTGAATTCTGTGTTCTCAGACAGCCTGTATATCGTCTTGACAGAGATCTCTAAAACCGTGGCGGGACCTTTCGCAATGATCCATGCAGGATATGCTGATCCCAGAAAAGCACAAGCTTCTCCAAAGACCATACCAGCATCAAGGGTGTCTACTATGATGGGAGTGTCTTCTCTATATAGAGACATCCTTCAATAACCAGACTGAGAGCATGGCAAGTATCAGAAGGTCTATAGAAGACTTCTCCATCTTGTGCCGTCCTGATACGACTTGCTGATACAGGATCTCTTACTGTGTCTTTTGAAGATGCTGCTGTAAGCGGATGTTGTTCCAGCAATTCAAGTACCCGATGTGTCATATGTATCCCTCATCGATGACTACAATATGCAAACAACATACGAGTATAGCATGATCTTTCAGCTGTACGTATGTAACTTTGTTTCGCTCTGTAACTTTACAGTATGTACGCTTGACAAATAGAGGTTTTAATCTTTAACTTAAAAACAGCATGCAAATACAAGTAGACGAGATAAAGACAAAGCACAGAATCCGCAAAGACCTTGGAAGTCTTACCCAATTGATGGAAAGCATCAAAGCCCATGGACTGATGAATCCCATCGTCATCAATGAGCGAAAGGAGCTGATCGCCGGTGAACGCCGGCTTGAATCAGTCAAGAAGCTTGGATGGACGACAGTCGAGGCTCATGTCGTGCAGGTAAGCAGCGATGTTGCCAAGATCCAGATGGAGATCGATGAGAATCTCTATCGCAGGGCTCTTTCTACTTCAGAACTGGCAGACGGGTTCGCACGTATTGATAGACTCAAGAACCCGTCACTCTTTCGACGCATCATTATGTGGATCACTCACTTTTTCTCATCACTCTTTCGAAGATCTTAATATGTTTAGGAGTACTAGATGAATCACACTGTATCGTACTATGAATCTATCTATGCAAAGGTTGTCCTGCATAAGGGTATCAACCTCCGTGTCGGACAAAAACTTATCGTGAAGACAAGTCCCATGAACTACCGTTTTGCACAGATTATTGCAAAAGAGGCCTACACCATCGGAGCGGACTATGTATATATCGATCTGCAGGATTATGCCTTGGATCGGGAACGAATGATGCATCAGAATGATGAACAGCTCTCCTATGTCCCGCTGTTCTATCAGAACATGGAGCAGCAGTTCCTCGCTGAAGATTGGGCTTATATCCGCATTGACAACACTGAAGACCGTTCAGAATTGGCTTCTGTACCAACGGAGAAGATCACCGTATATCAAAAAGCCATCAGGAAGAGTTCTGCCGTATTCACCACTTCTATGATGAGGCATGAACATGCCTGGTGTGTCATCTGTGCCCCGGGCCCTGTCTGGGCGAAGCAGGTTCTTGGTCCTGAAGCGAACGTGGAAGATCTATACAAGGTGCTGATCCCCATCCTCAGACTTGATGAACCCGACCCGCTTACCGCATGGGAAGAACATGCAGAGAAGCTGCATATGCTCTCAGAGGAACTGACAGATAGGGATCTCAAGGAGATACACATCTCTGACAGCAAGACAGGAACAGATATCACGATAGGGTTGAGAAAAGAGGCGAGATGGATCGGAGGACCAAAGAATCTCCCGAACGGGACTCCTTATTTCCCGAACATACCTACAGAAGAGATATTCACCGTTCCCGATAGGTTGACAGCAAACGGCGTGGTATATACTACAAAACCGTTGACCATTTTCGGGTCTCGTGTCGATGGATGTTCGTTCACCTTCAAGGAAGGAAAAGTCGTCGCCTACTCTGCAGCAGAGGGAGAGGATATTCTGGCTCAATTTCTTAAGACTGATGATGGAGCCTCTTTCCTTGGAGAACTAGCTCTGGTTGACAAGAATACCCCAATAGCAAAGAGTCATAAGATATTCAGCTCGATTCTCTATGATGAGAATGCAGCATGTCATATAGCTCTTGGAGCTGGATACCCTGCATGTCTGAAGAACGGTTCAGAACTCAACTCAGAAGAGGAACTACAGAAAGCGGGCTGTAATACCTCTATGCTCCATACAGACTTTATGATCGGCTCACCGACCACCGAGATCACTGCGATGACCTATGGTGGGGAGAAGGTAGTGATCATGCATGAGGGATCGCTGCTCTTCTGATCATCAAGTACAAGGGATCACTGCATGGGAACAGCTGCGAACTCATTATGAGTTCGTATCTGTTCTCTATATATGCTCATTCAGTTCATGGAATAGCTTCAAACCATCAAGGGTATGCCAGGGCTTCAAAAGATCGATCCGAGGTATCTTTGGTGCGATGATCTTTGAGAAACCGCCTGTCGCGATAACAGTCAGATCCGAACCGATCTCTTCTTCTGTCTGATCGATCAGACTTGCCACCAATCCGGTATATCCATAGATGACCCCTGCCTGAATTGCTTCTACTGTATTATGTCCTAAGACACTTCTAGGGATCTTGATATCTACATGAGGCAACTGTGCGGTCTTTGTGGCTAATGCATCAACTGCCGATCCTACACCAGGAGCTATCGCAACACCTAGGATCACTCCCTCATCAGAGACAGTCGTGAATGTCAGAGCAGTGCCGAAGTCGATGACCATACAATTCTTTTCAGGGAATAAGGCATGAGCAGCGGCCGCATTCGCCAAGAGGTCTGAACCCAGCTCTTTTGGGACCATCCCTTCTTTTAATCCAGTATGAATCATATTACTTACTATGAGTGGTTCTACCCTGCAGAAAGAATCTATCACTTGTATGAAGGTCGATAAGAGTTCCGGTACGACACTACTCAAGACGACTGCATCAATCGAAGAAGTGCTTACCTGATACTGAGAGAAGAGCGTATACAGCTGAGAAGCATACTCATCAGCTGTCCGTTTTATCTCAGTATGCATTCGCCAATGTTTGATCCATACTTCATGATCATTCAAGCCAATGGCAATGTTGGAGTTTCCAATATCTATTGCCAATAACATACTCCCCTCCCCGCTATATGGTAAGACTGCTATGCGTATTGTAGAATCTATCACGTAGTTCTGTGATAGCAGGATCAATAAGATACTCGTCAAATCTCATCAATTTGTCAATGACACCACCAGGGGTGAACTCAATGATCCTGTTAGCGATCGAGTCTACGAACTGATGATCATGGCTTGCAAAGAGGAGAACCCCGGGAAACTCGATAAGCCCATTATTCAATGCGGTGATTGCTTCGAGGTCCAAGTGGTTTGTCGGTTCATCAAAGATAAGTGTGTTTGCCCCTGAAAGCATCAGCTTTGAGAGCATACATCGCACTTTCTCCCCTCCGGATAAGACTCGGCAGCTTTTAAGTGCCTCGTCTCCTGAGAACAACATTCGTCCCAGAAAGCTGCGCACATAGGTTTCATCCTTGTCGATGGAATATTGTCGCAGCCAATCGACAATACTATAATCATATGCAAAATAGGGGGTATTATCTTTTGGGAAGTATCCTTTTGTTATTGTCACCCCCCAATCATAACTTCCCTCATCGGGTTCCATCTCACCTGAGATTATCTGAAAGAGTGTCGACTTTGCTAGATGCTGATTACCGACGAATGCGATCTTCTCATTCGGCTGAACAGTCAGTGAGAAATCATCGAGGACTTTCACACCTTCTATGACTTTGGTCATGTTCTTGATTTCCAGAATGACCTTTCCGCAATTACGTTCAGGTTTGAAATTCACATAGGGAAATCTTCTAGATGAAGGTTTTATATCATCGATAGTGAGTTTATTGATCAGTTTCTTTCGACTCGTCGCCTGTTT
>CAYYPJ010000011.1:0-2877 GCA_964473495.1 uncultured Spirochaetales bacterium | reverse complement strand
AGCGCTAGTTCTCTGACAACTGCTTCATCTTCTTTGAGTTCAGAGATCTTATCTTCTCGCTTCTTCTTGTCATCTCTTCGCTGTTTGTTAGCAAGTTGACTGGACATATACCAGAAATCGTAATTACCGACAAAGAGCTGGATCTTCCCAAAGTCTATATCAACGATATGGGTAACTACTTTGTTGAGGAAGTGCCTATCGTGCGAGACGACAATCAGCGTATTATGAAAGTTAAGCAGGAATTCTTCCAGCCAGTTGATCGATTCAAGATCCAAGTGGTTCGTCGGTTCATCGAGAAGCAATATGTCAGGATTACCGAAGAGTGCCTGTGCCAGCAGTACTCTGACTTTCATAGTATCTTCAATATCACCCATAAGTCTCTCGTGGTACGATACGGGTATCCCGAGGCCGTCAAGCAGGGTCCCAGCTTCAGCTTCTGCTTCCCAACCCCCTATCTCTGCAAAATCATTTTCCAATTCAGCGGCACGGATCCCATCCTCTTCAGAGAAATCATCTTTTGCATAGAGCGTATCACGTTCTACCATGATCCCATAGAGTTTCTTGAAACCCATGATAACAGTCTGCATTACGCTATACTCATTGAAGGCGAAGTGATCCTGCTGTAAGACTGCCATTCGCTCACCAGGAGTGATAGAGATCATTCCAGTATCATACTCTAAATCTCCAGAGAGGATCTTCAGGAAGGTCGACTTCCCTGACCCGTTTGCTCCTATCACCCCATAGCAGTTTCCAGGTGTGAACTTCATAGTGACATTCTTGAATAGTGATCTTGTGCCGAATGACAGTGCAAGATCTGATACGGTAATCATATAAATAATCCTTATAGAATAATGATCGTAAGAAAGCCAGCCTATGCAGGCTGGCTTTTAGTCCCTAGGGGAATCGAACCCCTCTCTGAAGACTGAGAATCTTCCATCCTAGCCGATAGACGAAGGGACCAAAAAATAAGCTGGCCGAGAAGGATTTGAACCCTCACGAACAGAACCAGAATCTGTAGTGCTACCATTACACTATCGGCCAACGCTTTTTATACTGCGATAATGTACTAGAAGCTCTCTGTTTTGTCAATGACTCGCGAGTCTTTTTTATTCACTATCATACTCGATCAAGGTAGATACTGTATAATCTTTTAAGACTTCCTTATAGGAAAGAAAAGGCAGCCCGATCACACAGAATATATCTTCTACAGTTGCTTTCGCCGCAACAAGCAAGTCAGCTGCAGCTTTGACGGTACCACCTGTCGCAATGAGATCATCTATGATGAGGATATTATCCCCTTCTTTGACATCAGATTTATGTACCTGAATGATATCTTCGCCATATTCGAGGGTAAATCGTCTCTCATAGGTTTCCCCTGGAAGTTTTCCCTTCTTTCGTACCAGGATCAGTGGTATTCTCAATCGCTCTGCAAGTGGTGCTGCAAATAGGAATCCTCTAGCCTCTATTCCTGCGATCGCTGTGATCTTCTTATCTGCGTAGAGTTCGACCATCTGGTCAATGCAATAGGAGAACGCCTCGGGTTTTGTCAATATACTAGTGATATCATAAAAGAGGATCCCTGGTTTAGGAAAATCTTTTACTTTTCGAATAGTATGATCCAAATCAAAAGTCTTCTTCATCGGTCTACTCCTGGACTGTTATGGATAACCGCGCTTAAAAGCGGTTATTCTTGGAGATGCATTCGTGCTTAACTGAGAATACTCATTATTTCGCAAATATTGATACCCTATACCTGCGATCATGGCACCATTATCAGTACAAAGATTCATTGAGGGATAATAGACATCTATGTCTTGTAATTTCCTTAATTCCGACCTGAGACATGAGTTTGCAGCAACTCCTCCACCGGCAACGAGTTGTTTAAGGCCTGTGTCACGCAGTGCTAATTTGACACGTCGAATCAATAGGGATATGGCAGCTCGTTGAAATGATGCTGCTATATTCTCTGGACTCTTCTCTGCAGTCCCATTCCAGAACTTATCCAGCTGATTGATCACAGCAGTCTTTAATCCTGAATAAGATACATCGTATGTATGATTGCCTTTATTCAATACTGGATTAGGAAAGTCAAAAGCTCTATCATCTCCATCCTCAGCAAGTTTATCTATGATCACTCCGCCGGGATACCCCAGATCGTAGTGTTTTGCCACTTTGTCAAAAGCCTCGCCGATTGCATCATCTATCGTAGTTCCCAGTACTTCTACATCATCAAAATCGGTAATCTTTGCAATTATGGTATGTCCACCGGAGACTAATACTCCTAAATACGGGTATGTGATATCATTTTCTATATGCGGAGCATATAAATGGGCTCTGATGTGATCTATGCCAATGAATGGTACGCCAAGGGTATAAGCCAGTCCTTTTGCAAAACTCAATCCAACCAGGAGAGAACCGACTAATCCCGGTCTGTTAGTCACGGCAATACCGTCAATGGAGGCAGGATCGATACCAGCCTCCTCAACAGCTTGCTGATAGACCGACATGATCCATTCAGTATGAAGTCTTGATGCGATCTCCGGTACAACACCATTATATGGTTTGTGTAACTCTATCTGTGTGGCGATGACATTGCTCAAGATGGTCTTTCCATCTTCAACGATAGCTATGGCACACTCATCACATGAGGACTCAATACCTAATACGATCATAGCAGCACATTCCCATTGATAATTCTTATGAGATCCTTCATATCAAGATCGCTTTCTAATATATCCGGATAAATATCTAAGATAAATTGGGCTACTGGCTGTGACCATAAGACACCATTTTGCACCGGATGTCGTTTCTTCTTTTTAATGATAACCTGATCCCCAGCAGTATACACGGTACCCTGCTGCTGCTTTTCAAATTTAT
>CAYYPJ010000010.1:0-23728 GCA_964473495.1 uncultured Spirochaetales bacterium | reverse complement strand
TCTGTTCCTGAATTATACACTAGGTATGTAATTAACTAGTTTCACTATAAATCAATTATTATCAGGAGAATACTATGGCTGCATATATTATTGCTCACGATCTAGGCACTTCCGGAAATAAGGCAACGGTCTTCGATGAGACTGGTGATCTGATCTGTTCCTATACCCACTCGTATGGTACCAATTTTTTCAATTCCAACTGGGCTGAACAGGATCCGAATGACTGGTGGAAGGCTATCTGTACTTGTACTAAGGATATCTGTAATACCATTGACCCTAAAGATGTGGCAGCGGTAACCTTCAGCGGCCAGATGATGGGTTGTCTCTGCGTTGACAAACAAGGAGAAGCTTTATACCCTCACCTTCTCTACTGTGACCAGCGTGCAGAAACCGAGACAGCCCGGCTTATTGATGCACTGGGATTCGAGTATATCTACAACACTACCGGTCACAGACCGAGTGCCTCCTACTCTATTGAGAAACTGATGTGGATCCAGAATAACGAACCTGCCATTTATGGGAAGACCTATAAGATGCTGCAGGCTAAAGACTATATGATCTGCAAGCTTACCGGGGTCTTCATGACTGAACGTAATGATGCATCAGGAACCAATGCCATGGACCTGATGAAAAACTGCTGGTCTGAAGAGATCCTGAAAGCTGCCGATATTGATATCTCCTTTCTCCCTGATATCTACAAATCAACTGACGTTGTTGGATATGTGACAAAAGAGGCTGCAGCCCTTACCGGACTGCTGGAGGGTACTCCGGTAGTTGCAGGTGCCGGTGACGGCGGCTGCGCCACCATCGGGGTAGGTTCGGTAACTCCGGGTATTACCTACAGCAATATCGGCTCCTCTGCCTGGACCTCCTCAACGTCAACAGAACCTGTTAAAGACCCATCCATGAGGACTTTTACTTGGGCTCATCCAATTACAGGACTCTTCCAGCCCTGTGGAACCATGCAGACTGCAGGAAGCAGCTATAAATGGTATGTCGATTCCCTGCTGAAACGATTTGCCTCAGCAGATAACAATACGATCTATTCTGAGCTTAATCGCGGGGCTGCCAAAATACCGGTAGGAAGCAACGGACTGCTCTTTCTCCCGTATCTGATGGGAGAACGCACACCATGGTGGGACCCGAATGCCAAAGGCTGTATCATCGGCCTGGGACTCGATTCAACGGCTGAAGAGATTGCCAATGCTATTCATGAAAGTATTGCCATGAGCCTAAACTTCTCCTATGATATTTTCAAGCAGCATGAGCCTATCCAGAGATGCAGGATCTCCGGCGGTGGAGCCAGAATGAAAAACCTGGTCCAGATTCTCTCATCAGTTACCGGACTTCCTATTGAGATCCCCCGATACCTCGAAGAATCAACAAGCCTGGGAGCTGCCCTCATCGGCGGTGTGGGAACATCCGTCTACTCTTCGTTCAATCTTATTGAAGAGATGAATCCGACAGAATCTGTAATACAACCTGATATGGAGAAAAACCAGCAGTACAAGAAACTGCAAAGCATATTTGAGAAGGCATACTTGCAAAATAAGGAATTGTTTCAAGATCTGATGACAATCATCTAATAATAGAAACAACGAATACTTTTATCCCCTCTTTATCAGCTTAATACCGAGAAAGAGGGGTTTTTGTGGATAATTCCCAACAGACTATATATATTCCTATGTCAATTTCCTATCTTTGGTTTATTAAGAAAATCCCCTATGAACGATTATTTTTATCCCTTACTTAGCCATGATGTTCTTTTCAATGACTCCCGACTTTGGAGCTCATAAACCAACTTCGTCAATAGGAAAATTAATTACATATAACAATGATAATTAGTATTATTCATAGCCTCTACAGTATGAGATGAGCTAAGGATGGGAACTCTACTCAGAGTTCCCATGGTCTTGAATGTAGTCTGTTGACATCGCTCTATAATATTCAATGGAACTAATGAATATATGAAATCAGGTCTGCAAAATGGCTTGACATCTATGCTTTGCCGTTATGCGTATATACATACAACGGAAGCTTCTCATGTTTCCTGAATTCCCAAACCTAGTGTAACGAGAACAGAGGTGGAACAGCTAAATCCTCATATAATGATTTCTGCATATTGATCATCTCTCCGATTCTAGTTTATGACCCGGCTGTTCATGGTGTAGTTCTTAAAGAGTTCTTTCTCCTACATATGTTTCTTCAGGTAGGAGAGATAAATCAGTGCGATGAACTGTATGAACAATTTGCCATCAAGATTTCTATCAGTTGAAACTACGGTTCTTCTCATATTCAGCCGCTCTTTCAAATTCCCAAAGGCTTTCTTCACGACATCTTTGTTTCGATAGAGTCCCCAGGCTTTGAATGGCTCTTCGATCATATTGCTCAGCAGCAAGAAATATCCATGATAGTTCTTTGCCTCAGCAGTAGCTTCAGTATTAGCGGCAACCTTCACTCTGCGTTTGGGCGTGCTGGTCACCGTTAAGTATTTGGCATACTGTTTTTCCTGTTCAGCGGTACGTGTACCGCTCTCAAGTTCTTTTTGCAGCGTACTCAGGAGTCTATGGAAGTTCCTCTCACTCTCTACAGCTTTATCTGCATTGGAATAGCTGTGCAAACACATTCTTCTCTCTTCTTGGATGACATCGTCCTTGTAGGGGCACTCATGGGTATAACCCCACTGTATTGGCTTACCAACAGCATACAGATCACACATCTGATAATAGTGTGCCCATTTTCGTATGTTGTCGTGAACCTGATCAATCATCGGCTGACCTTGAGTGCAGAGGGTCTTGTGACATGACCGAACCATTAGAAAACTATTCATGGAAAGACTTCCCCGATCGTAGATTGTATACCCTGTCTTGGATAAAACAGGAGTCCTTGTCTACTCGCTCATACGGTAATTCTTGTTGCATCGAAGCCTCAATGGGTATAGAGTGATTGCATATGGAAAAAATGAGTGGGAAGGATAATATCCTCCAATTTCTCAAGTTCACTGCTTTTTCGATCAGTGCCGGAATTGTGCAGATCCTCACCTTTACCTTGCTCGAGGAGCTTTTCAAGCTGTCCTATTGGCCAAGTTATCTCGTTGCCCTTATTGCCAGTGTGATTTACAACTTTACGGTCAATAGACGTTTCACCTTCAAAAGTTCGAACAACATCCCCAAGGCCATGACCCAGTTGATGATCTACTATGCCATTTTCACCCCGCTTTCCACTTGGTGGGGGGATGCCTTGGTTGAGATCGGCTGGGATGATTACTTTGTACTGGGGGGAACCATGGTCATCAACTTCATAACGGAGTATATGGTCAACAGGTTCATCATCTACCGCAATTCTATGAATACGCGAGTTGAAGCCAAAGCAAAGGCAAACTAAAGGATTCCCATTCCTCTCGTAACTCTATTGTTGAATACAAAAAAGTGTTTCCCGGAATAAAGAGAATACTTTTTTCGATCCTGCAAGAATAATTTTCAGATCAACGCTTAAATCTCCTTTGCCGCATCGCCAAGGTCATGGGTGAGTTCGAAACGGGTAACTGCATCACCTTTCCAGTTTCAGGGAAAACCCTCCTGCAGTGTATTTTGCATTTGATCCAACACGAATCTATAGTACTACAGAGAATCTGTTAGAGGATTGTTCAGACACGGCAATTCAAACAGATGCATACAGCCTCAATAAGACTTTCATTGGAAACATGAATGCAAAGATAGCAAAAGAGATCACCGCGATTGACGGCATCGAGACTTCGAAGGGGCCCCAGAACACCTGTACATGCCATACGAAGAAAAGACTTGTTTGGGGCGCATGTCTCGCTCCATGAAAGGATCGTAAGAAACAAAATAGTCTTGCCCGACATCTCACCTCGAGCCTACGGTATGGTAGGCTCCAAGGTGCGTGCATACTCTGAATGGTATACCATGATCTCACTTTGGTTCACTGGCCGTATGTTCCACGATACTTCAGGTTATTCCCCTGCGAAAGGATCCTTTCACTTTTACTTGAACAATCCAGCAGTTTCGGACTTGTGTCCTTCTTGAAACGAGTTGTACCAGTAATATGATAGTACCACAATAATCTTCTCTTCCCGGGTAAAATGAGTATGTGCTCCCCTCTCCCCTGTTCGCATAATAAGCTTTGGAAGTCCTATGGGACTTACTTCTTCTTTCCGCTTTTTTGCGGACATTTCAGTATACTTTGCAGACATTATACTATGCAGGAATTTTTAGCTTGTATTAACCGAATATGCATATTACAATTATTATTTAAGGGATATGAAATGAAATATGCTGTATTTGCAATTGTATGCATCATCCTGGTCTCTATCATACCTGTCTGGGCTCAGGTAGTACCAAGTCCACCACTTCCTCCCCCACCGCCAAAGTTAGAATCAGAACAAGGACCTACGACCCAAAATGTTACCCTGCACGGTAATCTAGCAGCAACATTCTATGAACTGCAGATGAAGGGATCTACTTTCATTAAAAAACAGATGGATATTCTCAGAGAGGGGCTTGATCTGAAGACCCTTCTGATCATCACCTTCTTTTCCCTTGGGTATGGAGTCTTTCACGCATTAGGTCCCGGTCATGGGAAGTTGATCATCATGTCGTTCTTCATGCAGGAGGGGACCACTAAGAGGGATGCACTGTCTCTTTCTGTTATTGTCTCTATCATCCACTCATCAGGAGCCATCCTGCTGGCACTGCTGTTTCAGACTATTCTCGATTCAGTGAAGGGGATGCAGCAGATAAGAGTTCAATATGGATTTACGCTCTTTTCAGGGATTCTAGTCATGGGTATCGGGATCTTCTACCTCATCCGTCTGATAAGAGAGCATAATCCCGTACCGAAGGTACAGACACCAATACTACCTGAGAGCAGCTGGAAGAAAAACCTGATAATCGGTTTCTCTATCGGAGTCGTACCCTGTCCTCTCTCTCTGACTATCATGATGCTCTCAATTGTCTACGGAGTCTTTTGGGTCGGCCTTACTTCGGTTCTCGCTCTGACTCTGGCTATGGTGATTGTCCTCTATGGAATCTCCATCGCAACTATTAAATCACGAGACTATGTGGAGCAGCGCAATACCCTGAAGAAGTCTTCGCCGATTCCTACAGCGATCTCTACGATCATCAGCTATATCGGCACGATCCTGTTGATAGTGCTGGGTTTCTATTTCGCCTATACTGCAGGGAGTGCATTATGAGGGTAATCGCATGAAGAAACTTCTCATTGTGCTGCTGCTCCTCACAGCTCCACTTCTGATGATCTACAGTCATCCGCATATCAACATCCATGCCTATACATACTACTATTTTGACAATAAGGGATTGATCGGATTATATGTTCAATGGATATATGACCCGCTGTTCAGTTCACAAATCATCTATGAGTGTGATACTGATGAAGATATGGTTCTCTCTGCTGATGAGATTGAACAGGTACGATCGTACTACTTCACACGTCTTTCTTCTGATGGATGTTTCACCAGGATTACTCTAGACAGGACAGATATCCCGATCCCGACGCCGCTCAATTTCTCAGCTGCAATAGATAAAGAAGACGAGGTCGTCATCTTCACGTTCTATCTTCCGCTAGAGGAACCATACTCTCGGGGAAAGAACAGACTAACTGTTGCATTTGCCGATCCGACGAACTATACGGCATTCATATGCCCGCAACGAGCAGTAGCAGTCGAAGGAGCCACGCATAAGATCACTGACGTGTATATTAATAGGTTAGGCAGTATAGCTTTTACCTATTGACGATATAAAAAAGGAGAAGAACTATGAAAAAAACTTTGCGATGTTTCCTATTGGGTATGATCGTAGTCTTAGCATTCACTTCATGTGTCAGTTCACCGATTGTCACACCAGATGTCGAACAGCATTTGACAATACTTCATACCAATGATTCCCATGGTCATCCGGTAGCTTTCTATGACTACCCGGCTGCCGGACAAGGAGGGCTCCCTGCTAGAGCGACGTTTGTTCAAGAAGTACGAAACGAAAACAAGAATGTCCTAGTAGTAAGTGCAGGGGACCTTAACACCGGCCGCCCTGAGTCAAATTTTTTCAAAGCTGAACCGGATATTATAGGATATAACTATATTGGATACGATGTACTTACAATGGGAAACCATGAGTTCGATCCCAACCCTGCAGATATGCAGGAACAGATCGCACTCTCGAATTTCCCCTGGTTATGCGCTAACGTCGTAAAAGAAGACGGTAGTTATATCGATAATGTTAAACCATATATCATAAAAGATTACGGGACCTTCAAAGTAGCAGTCCTTGGTCTTCTCACTGCAGAGACTGCAAAGACCGGTAATCCAGAACATATCAAGGGTTATATATTCAAAGATGAAGTAGAGACTGCTAAAGAACTGGTGCCGCAGCTTAAGAAAAAAGCCGATATCGTAATAGCTCTGGTCCATATGGGCGTCTATGACGGCACAGACTCAGGTTCTAAACGCCTTGCCGCACAGGTTCCCGGTCTTGCACTGGTAATTGACGGACATACCCATACCAAAGTGGAAGAACCTATCATGGTTACCAATGTGGTAAGCGGCAGACAGGTCCCTGTAGTACAGGCTCGACAATGGGGTCTATACATGGGTAAGGTCGACTTAAGTTTCATGAACGGAGTAGTCACCAATCTTGATTATAAGCTTGTTCCCATCAACGTGAAATGGAGAGAGAAACTT
Organism: uncultured Spirochaetales bacterium; assembly: GCA_964473495.1. Lineage (GTDB taxonomy): Bacteria > Spirochaetota > Spirochaetia > CAKZLE01 > CAKZLE01 > JAIPFY01. Next base: position 17,010 of record CAYYPJ010000010.1, on the reverse strand, counting down.
GAAGATGGAACTAATATCTATCACTTTGTAGATAAAGAGATCAAAGAAGATGCAGAACTTGCTGCCCTCCTCCAGCCGTTTGTTGATAAAGTCGATGCAGTACTGGATGAAGATATTGGGACAGCCACAGCACCATTTCTCAACGATGACACACGAAAGATGGAGACAGCGATCGGGAATATCGTAGCAGACTCAATGTACTGGTACTGTGATTCACAGAATCTTGATGTTGATTTCGCATTACAGAATGGCGGCGGTATCAGGACCTCTATTCCGGATGGTCCTATCAACAAGAGAACCATCTATGAAGTCCTGCCCTTCGATAATTCCGTGGTCGTCACTACGCTGAAGGGATCAGATATCATCGCACTGTTTGATTACACACCTGAGACAGTGACTCATGGAGCTATGCCGCAAGTCTCAAAAGAAGTCTCATTTGTCATCAATACAGCAGATGGGACCGTATCAGATCTTCTGATCGGCGGTGTACCGGTAGACCCGAATAAGGAGTATAGAGTTGCAACAAACTCGTACCTCGCTTCCGGCGGAGATGGGTATGAGACCTTCAAGAGTAAAACAGCCTTCTTTGACTCATCCCTCATGCAGAGAGATGTATTCATAGAGTATGTCATCGCTCTCGGCGGGACGATCACCCCTGAGACCGAAGGAAGAATCACGATCAAATAGGAGTAAGTAAGATATAAGGAGGAGCGAACATGCTCCTCCTTATATACGAATATGAAATTGAAACAATCATACGTCGTCGTCAATGCACATCTCATTCCAAAGAAAACTGCAAGACTCGTTATCACCCAATCACTCGGTAAGATCTCTGCTTCAACACATATAACCATCAAGCCGAACGAGGATCCTGCCAAATCCATTGACACCTTGTTGGCGCAGGCAGACAAAGCAGCAATCGATCATCCCTTCTCTGCTCTGCAGATATATGAGATGCTCATAAAACTCAAACAAGTATCCGCTGATACCCCCTCCACTTTCGAGATCGTCATAGCTGTGGGGGAACAACAGCCTCTGCTCTATATCGAGCGGGGCAACACTTCGTCAGTCAGTGATATCTCATATCTATTGTAACTGAGTTATTGGATCTCTCCATCACACCAGATGAGCGTCCACTGCGATATCTGTGTCAACTCAACCTCGACAGCAGGTCCCTTAGCACCATGTGTTTCCTGCATGGGAATCTCCCGGGCAAGACCGTGATCCATATCGGGGCTACAGGTGTATACCTTCATGACAGGGAAGAATCTCGGAATACGCAGTACTGCATTCGGTCGGGTACGACAGGGTTCTTTCTCACGATTCCAATAGCTTTCAGTCTGATCGATCAAATTTATCAGACTGATGACGACCCTTGATCCATTCATATGCATGATAGCCCACACGGTACCGGCTTCTCCATCTATCGATGTCTCATAGGATCCTCCATCGATGATACAATCGATCTCACGATTCTCTCCTGATCCATAGCTCTCCGTGATATCGACAAGATCAGGTGCATAGAGCAGCTCACGATACGATACCTGAAAATCATAGTAGGTTTGCAGCAGTATAAGTTCATCCTCCGTCAGTCGTGCATAATCTGAATAGTAGGGCTGAGTGAGGACAGCTCCATCTTCCCCCACCAGCAGCGATGTCGCACCATGGGATGATACCGTAGCAAGCAGCAGTTTTGCAGATTCAATCGGACCATATGCTGTTCCGTCATGCTCTTTGAATGGTTCAAGATATGCTGCGAGAATGACCGGTTTCCCTGCTTGAGATGCCTGCATCATAAGGGATCTGAGATGGTGGAACTGCGTATAAGGTTCCCAGACTTCAATATAGACTGCAGCCTGATCCGTATAAGCTGTCACAGCTGCCGGCCATCCTCCGACATTGTTGAAGATGTTCTCGCTGCCGTATCCCGCCCATTGGTTTATCAGAGATACGAAAGAAGCTTCTAGAAAGATCTTCTCAAAGCTCTTTCCCTTCAGCTTAGGCGGTATGTTCTTCAAGACTGTTCCCGCTGCCACATGCTTTGCAGCCGGGGATGATGCATGAGCAGATACACCCCACCCCCATTTCGGGTAGCCGTAGGTATCCATATGTATTCCATCAAAACCAACTTCATCGACTGCATACCGGTACTGTGAAAGAATTCGTTCTCTCCACTCAGGGTTATCACAGTTCATGATAAAGAACTTCTCGATAAGATCGTAGGTATTCCCTTCAGCATCATAGAGAGCCTCTTTCGGATGGCTTGTTATATATTCCTTCCCTGCTGCATAGACTGCGCCATAGGCCAATCCGGCTATACGGGATCGATGCATAGCTCGTAAGAGATCTTTGACAACATACAGTGCTATGGGTTTTCCCATAGTGTCATGATAGAGTACCTCATCGGATGCATCCGGTGCAAATTGATGGGGACGATAGGCCCAGTCGTAAAACTGGACATGGGTGATATGATTCTGCAGGAGGAATGCGATGACTCCCTCATCCCGTTCGCCGTCTGCTGGAGTAAAATCAGAGACAAAACCATAGCGGACGGGACCGGATCCGCAATCAATCGCCGTATGACCAAAGGCTCCATTGATTTCAGCAACTATTCCCAAGCCTATCCCAAGAGATAGAGGTGAAAGAGCAAGAGCAAGAGCGTATACAAACTCCCAATGATCCAATGATTCGCTATCGGGTAGCGATACCGATTGAACATCAATGATCCTTCCCAGATGATATACTGAGATCTTTACCGTATCAGAATCTGCGATCTTACCCGATATGGATAGATGCAGCGGTAAGGTTGTATCGTTTGGTTTCAGGCGTGAAACTTCAGGATATATGCATATGTGTACGGTTCTTTTCATCTTCTTATCCTTTGATTGCCCCTGCAGTGATTCCCTCAACGAAGTACTTCTGAAACACCAGGAACATCAGAACAGCCGGAACTAGCCCCATCAAAGCTGCAGATGCCATCAGAGGCCAGTTTGCACCATACTGCTGAAAGAAGAGCGAGACTGCAAGCGGTATATTCCTATGAGCCTTATCCTGAAGAAAGAATATTGCCTGTGCATAGTTGTTCCACATTCCCAACCCCTGTAGAATGACTACTGATGCAGTCACCGGACCCATGAGGGGAAAGGTTATTAGCCAGAATGATTCAAAGTATGAACACCCGTCAATCACAGCAGCATCTTCTAAGGATGCAGGTATTGCCCGAATGAACGAAGTGTATAAGAAGACGGAGAACGGCATGGCATTGGCAGCCATGACACAGATCATCGACCAATAGGTATTGATTCCTCTCAGCCGTATCAAAAGGGTATAGAGGGGAACCGTATTGATGATCCCCGGAATCATCATACAAAGGAGGAATATCACAAAGATGGTCCGGTTCAGGCGACTTCTGACCCGAGCAATCGAATATCCGGCCATCGCCGCTAGAATTACGAGCAATATGACAGCCCCAACGGTCATGATCACATTATTTACCATGGCCCTTCCAAGATCTGACTGTATCCATGCATCAACCAGATTGCCGACTTTGAAGTCGGGGATGATTCTGATACTTCCCAAACCTCCTTCCTGCCGCTTCAATGCAAGCAGGATCAGCAAATAGAATGGGATGAATGATATACATGATACACCTATAACGATCAAGCGAAGATACCATGGGAGATGATGCATATCGGAGGATCTTTTGATGAACATCTTTCGCATGATCACCTGCAGTCTGCCTTCTGCAGTTCTTCTATGTGTTCTTTCGTACATCAGGTATCCTCCATTCGATTGAATAATCTCAAAGAGAGGAGTACCGGTACCAGAATGATGAGAAACAGGATCAGGGCAACGGCCGTTGAGTATCCAGTCTTGTTCCCATAGCACATTCTTAGAATATAGATGCTTAATGATTCTGTATCATAGCCGGGACCTCCGCCAGTCAATGCCACAATGACATCAAATACAGAGAGGGATCCGATGATGTTGGTTATCACATTTATCTTCACTGACGGAAGCAGTTCTGGTAATACGATATAGCGAAAGGTCTGGAACTTGGTAGCACCCTCTACTGCACTTGCTTCGTAATGTTCTCCGGGAATAGCCTGTAGACCTGCAAGATAGATTATCATGGTCATCCCTGCATATTGCCACACATTCACCAATACAAGTACCATCAAAGCCCGTGATCCTGAAAGCATCCAATTCCCCTGAAGCACCAATCCTGTACGGGCAAGCAGGATTGCCATCAATCCTCGTTTCGGCTGTAACAGGAGATACCAGATAGAGCCCATGATCAGAGGACTGATCACAGCAGGGAGGTAGAGTAATGCCCTTGTGGCATCCCTGCCGAAAAACTGCCGGTTAAGAAGAAGTGCTAATGCCAATCCGCATATATTCAGGAGCGGGGCACTGCCCAAGGCGAACAGGGCAGTCGTCTTTATATCGTGCAGAGCCCGTTCATCAGAGAAGAATCTGATAAAATTCTGTAATCCGATAAATTTTGGGGTAGAGAACCCATCCCATTCTGTCAGGCTCAATCCTACTCCCTGTACCAATGGGAAAAGAAAAAAGAGTGAGAACAGAACAAATGCGGGGATAGCCATATAGTTGTGCCATCTTGTTGTCTGTATGCGCATACTGTTTCCTTATACTTCTAGTATACCAGCTTAGATACCAGTAACAAAACTGGTATCTAAGCTATGGTTCAATTAATAGGCTTCATTCCATAGGGTCTGATATTTTTCAGCGAATTCTTCTGCTGAATCATAATCCCCAATGAGGAGTTTCTGAATCAGTCTGCCAGCATCATCACCTGAGAGACCTGAAGGAGCCTCTGTAGAGAAGTTTATATTCACATAGGTATCAACTAATAGCTTAGCATCATCTTTGATCGGACCCCAATCAGCTTTCACATCGACAAATGCAGAGGGCATACCCCTCACTTCGCAATACTCTTTTTGTACTTCCGGACTAAACATATAATCAAGGAAGGTCATCACTACATCTTTGTTTTTGGTATCTGCCGCGATAGCATAGACAGAATCTTCAGCACACAAGACCATAGGCTTAAAGCCGTCGACTACTGGAGGGAATGGTCCAAACCCAATGTTCTCACGCATAGCCGGGTTCAATTTTAATATATCTCCAACGACCCACATCCCTTGATTGATCATCACGGCTTCACCACTTGCAAAAGCCTCTTTCTGGTTATCATAACTAGCAGTGACTGCGTCTTCGTTTATAAGGCCTTTATCTTTCAACTCCATCAATGCTTCAGCAAAATGGACCATGATCCCGTCAGGTGCATCCCAATCGACATCATTGTTGAGGAATGCTTTTCTTGACCCTGATATTCCCAAATCCTGTTTCACAATACCATGAGCCCAAAACTCTATCAGATGACCCAATGTCCAGGTGTCTTTACCACCAAAGAAAAGTGGTACTTTATCAGGATATGCCTGTTTGATCGCTTCAAGGTTCCCGACAAACTCATCCCAGGTCTGTGCATCGGTCAATCCAAGCTCATTGAAGATCTCTTTGTTGTAGAATAGTCCACCCATGGTGATGTTCGTTGCAACCTTATATTGCTTACCGGTACGCAGGTCAGTACAGAGGTCTTTCACCGATGGAATGATCCTGTCCCAGAATTCAGCATTCGACAAGTCAGCAAAAACTCCTTGGTCAATAAAGTCCTGATTCACTACTGTGGTAAGATCAGGGATCTGATTAGAAGCTAATTTAACCTTCATTACGTTTGATGCATCTTTCTGAAACTCATGTTCTACATGGATATCCGGATGAAGCACTTCAAACTCTGCAATCTTCTTTTCAGTCCAATCTACTGTCTCAACTCTCCCTGAGAAATAGGTGATGGTCGTCTTCTCTTTTGTCCCTTGGGCTGTCAGAGGAAGCATGACCGCTGTGATTATCAGCAGCACTACCACCGAGGTTCTCTTCCATCCTCTTTTTGTGTACATAATTACGCTCCTTTATGTGTGATTATATACTGATACTTCATGATCGAGTATCAGAAACATAGCATGGGACCAAAGCAGTGGAGTGGCTACTGCCCCCCATCGTTTTTCCCATGGCTGTATCATTGACGGTTCATTGGTGTGCTCCAATACCTGTTCAGGCAGTGAACCGTCATCCCTTTGCTGTCTGATGATCCAATTCATCAGACTTCTCGCTCTCTCAATATTCCCTCTTTTCACGTAGTACCATCCCAGAAATGCAGAGAGAATAATCCATTGTCCACCTCCGTAATAGGTATCTTGCGGATATCGTTTAACACCTCCTTCTATTGTGATCTCACGTTCGATCTTTTCTATAGTCTTGACTATGGCCGGATGCGTAGGGGAGATTACCCCATAGGGGACTGATAGCCAGATCAGGCTTGCATCTATGGTCTGTGATCCAATATACTTGGGGAAATACCCGTCAGGATGCTGATTAGCAAGGATGAATCCGGTTATCTTCTGCTCCAGGCTTGCCGAACGTCTTGCAAACGCTCCATGAATAAAGGGAGTTACAGCTTTTAATCCTCCGGCAAGACATGCAAGTGTGGAAGGATGTATCTTGTCCGCAAACTCTTCCCAACAGTCACTGTTGGGCAATCTCCACACTAATTCTAAGTAGGTGATCACCGTATGTACCTGAGCCTCCCAGGCTCGGGGCAGAGGGATGTGCTCCTGCTTCAGATAGACTGCAACCAGCCAGAGCCAGGAACCGTAGCCATCAATCTGAAAGTTCGGCCAATCACTGGTATCTTCCATCCCTTCCAAGGTATATCGCGCACTCAGAAAGTTAGATGTATGGAGTCTCTTACTACCCTTTAGGAGATCAGGAAGCCTTTCGACTTTAGGTGCATGCTGCTCAATACGATTTACACACCATTGAATGAAGGACTCACACTCCTTACGGTATCCATTCAGGAGTAAGCTATATGCTATATATGTCCCATCCCTCAGCCATGAGTAGTGGTATTGGGGGAATGTCGGGCATGCGATAAAGCTGCCTGATTCATGCTGATTCTCTCGTATGATCTGTAGGCTCTTTCGCCTCAGATCAGTTATCTGCTGTTCTACTGTAGTTGTCATCAACCCCTCCAAGTGTTACGTAAAGGTTTACCGTAAACGTTTACGTTGATGAATAAAAAAATAATCCTATCCCATTCTCTGCTAAAGCTGCTTTACCGAATCACGCTCTGCAATACGGTGCTGCAAAATAATCTGCTTCGGTTCCTTCCCCTCCAGAAGATCCATAGCGACCTCACCCATCTCCTCTATAGGCTGATGGAGAGTTGTCAAAGCAGGATATACCATCACGGCATCAAGCGTATCATCATATCCGATGATCGATAGGTCTTCAGGCAGTGACCTCCCCTGTCTATGCAGATAGGTCATAGCACCGGCTGCCATCTCATCACTGGTTGCAAATACCGCTGTTAATCGTACATCTCGTGCATCTAATTCCGCCATTGCTGAAATACCGCTCGTAAAATGAAAATCCCCATAGGCAATACGGGATTCATCTACTATGAGACCGGATTCATACAGAGCCGTCTTGTAGCCGTCTATCCTGGGCTGACCAGCTATTGGGTCTTCTTGAGAACCGGAAATAAGCCCAATGTCCCTGTGACCATGATCGATCAAATACTTGGCAGCACTATAGGCAGCTTGAAAGTCATCGACCTTCACAGAAGGGAAAGGAAAGGCATCGCTCTTTGTCGCTATAAGGGCTACCGGAAGATTCAGACTCTGCAGAAAAGTCCCATATGCTTCGGTTAACCATTCACTGATGAACAGGATCCCATCGACTCGTTTCTCGCTCAAGGTCTTAAGATAGGACATGGTCCTTTCACCATTGCGGTCAGTGTTACATATGATAACACTGTAGCCCTTCCCGTGCGCGATCTTCTCAATACCGCGTAAGAGCTCAGAAGAGAATCTGCCGGTGACGCATGGAAGCAGGATCCCTATAGTATTGGTCTTATTGTTTACGAGTCCCCTAGCCATGGCATTTGGTTTGTACCCCAGATCGTCTATCGTCTTCTCTACTCGTATCTTCGTCCTTTCCGAGTATCCGGGCAGATTATTGATGATCCTGGAGACTGTTGCTATTGAGACTCCTGCATGTTTTGCCACATCTGAAATAGTTATTGCCATTGATCCTTCTCTTCTGTAACGTAAGCGTTTACGTAATTATATACCATATATTGATCCTGTCAAGGAGATAAATCATATATTACCTATCGTTTATAAGATCTGTCCCATTTCTATAAGGAGCTTCTCCTGTTGACCAGCCCTTCTCATCCTATGATATACTTGTGATAGACCACAGCTAAAATGAGGTGACTTATGCCCAATCTGTTTGATGATCTTCACTATGATACGGCACTCTACAACGGTACTATTCTGACTATGGATAAGTCATATAGCCGTTATGATGGAGGGATGATCCTTATCAGGGGAAATACCATCGTGTATGTTGGTCCCTATCAGAAAGATCTTCTGATGAAGATCCCTCAGGACCAGCGTATCGATACATGCAGGGGACTTATCATTCCAGGATTCATCAACACGCATACCCACATTGGGATGTCTCTATTCAGATCACTTGCAGATGATACTGCCAACAGATTACGTAAAGTTCTCATTCCCCTGGAACAGAAGTTCGTACAGCCGGAACTCGTCTACTGGGCTTCACTGCATACCATCTCCGAGATGCTTCTAGGAGGAACGACAACCTTTGCCGATATGTACTATTTTGCAGAGATGACAGCACAGGCTGCCGAAGAGAGTGGTATGAGAGCTATCGTGGGAGAATCAGTCACAACTGCGGCAAGTCCGGACACTTCCGGAGCGCAGGGCGGTATTGATCGAACTGAAGAGCTCATCCGATTGACTAAGGATTCTAAGCTAATTACTGCCGGTATTGCCCCTCACGCTCCCTATTCTCTTACAAAAGAAGATCTTATGGCAGCAGCAGCATGTTCACAGAAGTATAACATACCGATCTTGAGTCATCTAGCAGAGATGCCTTTTGAAGAACGCTACACGTTAGAACAGTATGATCTTCGTCCGGTTCCATTCTATGACACCTGCGGACTCTTGAATGAACGTGCTGTCATGGCACACTGTATCTTTGCAGATGAGCATGATCGCAGGATCCTTGCCCAAAGAGACACCGGCATTGCTCATAATGTGAGTGCAAACAGCAAAAGCGGTAAAGGTATAGCCCCTGCCTATGAGTGTTATACTGCGGGAATGCGTATAGGTCTCGGCACCGATGGTCCGATGAGTGGAAATACGATGGATATGGTGCATCTGCTGAATATGACCTCAAAATTTCAGAAAGTGCGATTGCAGGATCCCACGATCATGAAACCAAGAGAGGTCTTTGAGATGGCTACCATCGGAGGGGCAAGAGCGCTTCATATGGAGGATTCCATTGGATCACTGGAAACCGGCAAGCTGGCTGATATTACCATCATCTCGACAGATTCTCCCGCCATGTTCCCTATCTATGATCCCTATGCAACCATCGTCTATAGCGCAAGCCCGTCTGACGTTTCACTGGTCATGGTCAATGGAAAGGTCGTGATGAGAGATCGGAGACTGATCACCCTTGATACAATGGTGATCAGGGAAGCCTCAGAGGATTTCGTACAGCGTATAGCAAAAGAGATGAACCCTGCACAGAGTATAAAGCTGCAGTAGTGCCTCTGTCACAGGATACTATAATGCTGTTTCACTCTGATAAGATTCTTTTTGTGCGGCGCCAAGAGCGAACTCAATGAACAGATATCAAGGACGATTAACCTGAAAGATAGTACCAATCAAAGTTGTCAGTCGGGCACCAGCGTCACTTTCGATACAGCCAGATATACTTCAGAGCCTAGAGGATACTTTGTAGAATTCTCTGTATATACAATAAATTCATATCCATGTATAGCTACCCAGCATTGTTGAAGAGCTCCTTTGAATATACTCTTGATGATGATCCCCACTTGTTGATCCAGTATGTCAGGATATGACTTCATGGTGATATCTTCCGGCCTGACAGCCAGCATCGTCTCCGTCTTAAAAGGATCATTCGGGGTATAAGAGATGGGGCACAGACAGTCGCCCCCAACAGTCAGCATCATGATCCCCATATGCTCTTTTATGGCTCCGATGAGTAGATTGTTCGTGCCGACAAAACCTGCGACAAATGAGTTTTCCGGATGTCTGTATACATCACGGGGAGTTCCCTGCTGCAATATGTGACCATAATCCATCACGACAAGATGGTCAGAAATCGATAAGGCCTCAATCTGGTCATGAGTGACATAGATCACCGTCAATCCCATTGACTGCTGTATCCTGCGGATCTCTCTCTGCATCTCCTCTTTCAGACTCGCATCCAGATGTGATAATGGTTCATCAAGTAAGAGCAGATCGGGATCCGTCACCAGAGCACGTGCAATAGAAACCCTCTGCTGCTCTCCTCCGCTCAGCTGATACGGATATCTATCCTCTTTTCCCTTCAGATGAAACAAATCAAAAACCTGCTCCAGCCGTTCTGCTATCTTCTGCTTCGGTACTTTTCGTACACGCAGTGGAAATGATACATTCTGATGAACTTTCATGTGCGGCCAGAGTGCATACTCTTGAAACACAAAGCTCATCCCTCTTTTTTCAGGCGGCAGACAGATGTGCTGCTGATCATCAAACATACAGGTATGATTCACCGTTATCGATCCATGATCGGGCTGTTCAATACCTGCAATACAGGAAAGCAGTGTACTTTTCCCAGACCCGCTCGGTCCAAGGATCGCTGTCAACTCTCCCTTTTTGATCTTCACTGAAATATCATCAACAGCCTTTACCGATCCGAATCGTTTACTCAGATGAGCTAGTATCAATTGGTACATATCGTATGCTCCGTTTACTTTTCTGTATGATGGAATGTCCTCCCATGGTACATACAATGATCACCACAGCTAGGGTAGAGGTCATCTCCAGTCCATAAGACTGAGACTGCATGCCGAAGAGCAGAACCCCCAGAGTCTCCTGTCCAGAACTATAGAGCATGAGAGCTATAGGTATCTCTCTCAAGGCAATGAGAAAACAGAGCAGCCAGCCGTTTTTTGCTCCGGGAAGGATAGTTGCCAGGATAACCGAGAAAAATGCTCGTATCGGGGATGCTCCGTAGATTCTCGCTGCATGCATCATGGTCGGGTCAATCCGTTCGATAAGCCCTGACATCTGTTTCATACAGATAGGGATAAAGAGGACAAAGTAGGTAATGATGATAACCCAGGGGGTACCATAGAGGCGTATCGGCCATCTGTTCCATGCAAGGATAGCCGCTATAGCCAATACGATATTCGGGAATGCCATCGGCCAGGTAGTCAGCGCTACCAATACCCGGCTTCTCATATGCCTTTTTTGGTATGTACTATAAAGTGTCAGAGATGCGATCAATACTGCACCGGTTGCTGCGATGATGCCATAACCGGCACTGTTCATGAACGCCGACCTGAATGATATCGTAGAGAAATCCTGGTTGAACAGAAGTACCTTATAGTTGTTCAGTGTAAAATATTCCCATGAGAGCGGCAGCCCCCATCGTTTCAATAGCGACGATAGGATGATCGCGATCAGCGGAAGTATCGTAGTAAAACTTTGGAAAAGCAGCACAAGAAAGAACACCGGCCAACGCTTGTTCTTCATGTTATAGATCTTTGGTTCTTTCGCTTCACGGCTGCTTGTTACACAATTCGTTCGAGACTGCAGGGTACGGTAAAAGAGGTAGACACTGCCTGAGAGGATGACAAGAAGGAGAGAGAGGATCGTCGCTTCCTGTAATCTCAATGCACTCAATGCCGAAAAGATATGAGTGGTCAATACTTCTTTTCTTGCAGGAAGTGCCAAAAGTGCCGGAACACTGAAGTTGGCCATCGAGCGCGAAAAGACAAAAAGACCTATCGAGGCAACACTCGGCATAACAAGCGGCAGGGTTATATAGCGAAAGGACTGCAGGGCAGAAGCCCCGCTGACGACTGCTGCATTCTCAAGTGATCTATCATGCTGCTGGAATGCACTCTTCAAGGCCAGAAAAACCAGTGGATAGAGATGGACCGAAAGCACCACAGCAACGGCAGTCAGACTATAGTATTGAAGATCATATCCACCATATCCTATGGTACTCATCAGAAATCGAGAGACATACCCGTTCCGTCCAAACAGTTCCAGCCATGAGACTCCAAGTATATAAGCAGGTATCATGAAGGTGATCAGTACGAGTCGTTCGATCAGGACCTTCCCCGGTATATCAGTCCTGACGACTAACCATGCTAGAGATCCTCCGATAGCTAATGTCGCCGAAGTAACTGATAACGAGACTAGGAAGGTATGGAGAAGACTCTTCAATATCTGCCTGCGGGTAATCATATGAATGAGAGAAAGGCCATCTCCTGAGACACCCCCAGTAAACGAGCGGATGAGCAGCATGACAAAGGGGTAGACCACCGTCACTGCTACTACTGCAATCAATCCGCCGTATATCAGCTGATTCAAATCAGGTCGTTTCACGTGTCTCTTAAAAGAGCCCATTAAATTCTTCTCGGATCTTCAGATCATACTGTTTCAGATCATCCCAATCTATCTGATAGATCGCTGTATCAGCATGAAGGAATTCAGGTTTCGGGATATCAGATCTCACGCTGACAAATCCAAACTTCACCGTGATCTGCTGCGCCGGTTTTGACAGAAGATAATCAACAAGATCTTTTGCAAGTTCATCATTGACAATCGGTCGCGAAGGGTTCCTGCTTATCGCTATCGGCCGCTGTATTGCAAGTGCTCCCTCTTTCGGCCATGCGATCTCCAACGGTGTGGGATACCCATCCTTCTTTGCCTTCATCTGCAGTCGAATCACTGCATCATGCGGGGCAATCCCGGCAGAGAACTCTCCCTCTTCTATTTTAGAGGGGACATCACTGTTCTTCTTTGTCAGGATCAGTCCGTTACGGACAAGACCTTTGTGAAAGTCCCAGCAGTGCCCCTGCAGCTGCCACATACCGCCAATCAATGCCAGAGCTGTCGATGACTGTGCCGGATCAGCATGTATCACCTGATTCTTGAACACCGGTTTAAGAAGGTCTGAAAAACTCTCCGGGACATCACCATCTGTCACCGTATCTTTGCTGTATATGATGACCCCGTACCGTTCATTGACATACCAATAGGATCGATCTGTTCGGTATGCCGGTCGTATAGATTCCAGTTCAGTCGGAACAAAGGGTTCTAATGCTCCCTGCTCCTCCAATAACTCATAGATAAGCGGGTCAGAGCCCCAGAATACATCTGCATTGATTACCCCGGTCTCCCACTCGGTCCATACTCGCTGTCGTAAGGGGCCGCATCCCATCTGAACAATATCCAGGACGTCTCCATGATCTGCTTCAAACCCCTTTTTGAGCTGCGATATCATAGCAGCAGGTCCTGATATGTACACAGTTATCCGCCCCTCCCGACCGGCATAGGGCTCAATAGTATCTTCCTGAATGCCTGTTGCACAGACAAACAGCATGCTGCTGAATATAAGCAATACTGCTATTAGTCGTTTCACGTGTATACTTTGCATAAATTCCTCCATAGGATACGTATTATTTATATTTATACGTATTAACTTTGTTAGACTATTCTAACAATTGTATACCATAGAAACAGCGGCTAATCAAGCTATTCAGGTAAGAAAGAGTTTTAAATTGCGATATTCCGGGATGGCTTAGATGTTGACACAGAGAAAGTGAGCATACACTTTAGGGATGGCTATAGTCTGCTGCTGATCGGTGGACACTACCACGACCGAATCAGCTGTGATCTCATCCACAAGAAGAACCCTTCCGGGACGCAGCTCATTTGCATTGCAAAAGGCGAGCAGACCATCATGATCCTCTCCCTCTTCGGTGATTCTGACCAAAGTCACGGCGGTGTCTTTGCTGATCTTATCAAGACGGGGAGCATGCAGGAATTCATATTCTTTAGAAGAACCGGGAAAGGGGTTCCCATGGGGGCATGTATCAGGATGATCAAATTTCTCACAGAGGAAATCCGTAAGATCCTGACTGACCACCCGCTGCAGCAGCATAGCCTCGACATCTGCCTTTTCCCAAGGATAATCGAGAACATCCACAAGAAGATGCTCAATAAGATAGTGGCGTTTGATCACCTGACTTGCGATCACTCTTCCGCTCTCGGTCAATTTGATCACACCATACCGATCCTGTTTGAGCAATTCCAGTTTGATCAGTCGTTTGACCGATTGGGTGACAGCAGACTTTGAGACTCTAAGACGTTCTGAGAGCTTTGTGTTGTTGACCACTCCATAATCACGTTCAATAAGAAGGATCTGAGAGAGATACATAGTCGCTGCAGGAAAGCGTTTTCGCAAATTATGTATATTCATGTTCACATTCTACAAACTTTCTCCTCTATAGGCAAAGGAAAACAAGGAGATTCCCCTGGATGTGTGCGGGTTCTGTCCGGATACCCGGAAGAAACCCGCCACAGGTATCTACGGCCTGATTGTTTCGACCCAGATACGTATTCGCTCTTCAGTCAAATCACCCTGGTTGTTCTCATCAAGGGCCAGTCCGACGAACTTCCCATCGATGACTGCAGCAGAATCAGTGTATTCATAGCCATCAACAGGCCAGGACCCTATGATCTCTGCTCCCTGTGCTACTGCAGCATCATATAAGATGCGCATACCGTTAAGAAAGGTATCACCCCATACTTCCTGATCGCCAAATCCAAACAATGCAACTTTCTTTCCAGATAGATCCACCTGTTTAAGTAGTTCTATTCCCTGCTCCCAGTCATCCTGCAGCTCTCCAGAACCCCAGGTTGATGTTCCCAGAATAAGGAGGGAATCCGTATTGAACACATCGATCCCCGCATCTGCAACATTTATCACTGTCGCATCACCTATTATACTACCGATGAGCTTTGCAGCATTCTCGGTATCTCCTGTTGTTGAACCAAATACGATTGGCACCATATCATACTCCTTCATATTTATACTATTGAACAAGAAGAGAGAGCCGAATGAACATCCGTCGACTAGTACACATTCCCAGATGCAGTCATGGAGTGTACACTGACTCTCTGTTCTCTCATTCTCCTATGCATCGCTTTTCTTCTGACATAGCGGCTGCACTGTTCGGTGACTTCATACCCAAGCATCGTACCAAGGATAAAGTCCTCTGTATCACTCAGATCGCTCAATTTCAGGATACTGAACTCTTTCAGCACCAAAGAAGATATTCACTTTCTCTGAAGTCACATGATCGATCAGATAGGCTATATCTGCTTTTTGCAATCTGTTCACAAACGTATCAAGACTACTTGTTCTGCCAGTATAGAGAACAAGTCGTCTTGATCCCTTTCGATACTCATATATATGATGACAGAATACATCCATGTATCTACTTCCTTGTAAAAGCATACCAGCATCTTTCAACAACAATTAATTGTCATTAACTATTGTTTATATATATTAACTTATACATCACGCATCAGAGTGTCAAGCAAATTAATCCCTTACCACCAGATCATACTCCCGGGAGCATAAAAGAACAGAGAGACCAGGACAAAGGGAGATACTGCTGAACGACTTCATACCTGTAGTTCATACCCAGCCTATACTACCGAGAATAACCAGGAGAACTGCATCAACCCCAAGGATAGACCCTACGGCGATGAGTTTGTGCTTGATCAGTCTCATGTCATGGACCCAGAAGGCTACAGCAAAGAACGGAAGATACCCGATACCAAAGATGAGCCAGGGGCAGGATATGCTCCACCAGGGATATTCCCAGGTAAGCGCTCCGATATGGTTGAGAAAAATTTCAACGACAACGCAAAGGATGGAATTCGCTACGGCAAATACGACCCTGTTCGGGATGCCGAAGATCTTCATCTTCGTATCTTTCGGCAGCAGAGATACCATAGCAATACCCATGACGGCAAACATGAATGATATCTCAATATTGTATCCGATAAGCAGTAGAAGAGCAGAATCACCGGGAGCTCCCCATACTGGAGCAAACCCAGTGGCATGAAAGACGATCGAGTTCCATATTTCATTGAAAAGATCCATTCCCTAGAGAGCAATACCGGCAAGAACAATACTCCACTGCCGTTTCTGAATCTCTTTGGCATAGATATAGATGACGATCAGTAGGAGCGGGATCACATACCACATAAAAGTCTCTTGCGGCTTGCGTAAGATTTCCATAGCTGCTTTCGAATATTCTGACATATATATACTCTCCCAATACGTATATTGCTCTCTAAAGGATACCGCAGATGAGGAAGATACCGGTGAATTTCTTCATAAGCATCCGCTAAGAACCAGATGTATCTATACTCATGGATACTCTTTCCGCACTCGTGTACCATCATTGCTTGGGAAAGGCCCTTCTACTATCGGGAAAGCGAATATCCCTCAAATCAAATACAGTCAAAGATCATTACCGAGAATGGCAATCACGTTGGTTACTTCACGGTTCTCAAAGCATGTGAGGCCCCCTGGGATTCCGTCACATCCCTCTATGATCATATACTCCTGACAGACAATGAGAACCTAACTCTTTCTTATGATATAAAACCTGTAAACCGTTCAAGTCAGGAGGAATATGTCCATATAAATCTTTTTGATTGCAGAGAAAACAAACGCATCCTCTACACCGAAGTAGTCCCGACAAAGAATCGGGAAAACAAGCAGACTGGATTCACCTATCAAGACCCAATGATTTTCACTGGAAGATTATTGATTCGCAGCGACATGCCAAGAGAAGGGCGTGAGATCTTTATTGATAACATCTTCCCGGATAAAAAGGAGCAGTCTACGTAGAGCGTGTCATCTCTTTTGTCCTAAGGGACAAGACACATGGTCTCGTTAGTAACAGTCATACGTTTATTTGCATTCCTACTGATTGTGCTTTAGAAT
>CAYYPJ010000009.1:0-24400 GCA_964473495.1 uncultured Spirochaetales bacterium | reverse complement strand
CTTATAGGTACCATCGGCAATAATTCCCATTGAGATCTTCCCGGACGATACAGGAGTATAGGTTACCTCAATGATCTTTGTTTCTCCCGGCATGAGGAACGGAGTCTTTATATTCCCTAGAACTTTTCTGCCCTCCCCCTCAGCAAGCCAATAGTACAAACGCGAATCAGTAGCAACTCCCTCATCACTTGCATTATAGTATGCGATCTTAATGGTCAACGGCTCGCCCACCACAGCGATTGCTGAAGAAAATTCTACGCCCTTTATCATAATATCAGGAGCAAAACCATACGGGAACCACCCTTCTTGCGGAACAAGATATCTATCAATATATCTACTTTTAGTATTATTCCGCTCCACAGCCTGCGGCTGCTCATCCAGTTCATCAACCTGCTGCAAACTATCAACCTCAACTTCTAGATTATTTCCAATTGAGGTCAAAGCCAAATCCAATTCAATCGATTTTATCTCCAGATGTTTAAGACCCCTGATAGAAGTCCTTTCCAGTAGTGTGTCATTGAGTTTGGTCTCAACCATAAACGGCTGTTCCCGAGGCACATCACTTCCCTGATTTGTTATTTTAACAGATACATGAATAGTACCATCGTCGTTCTTTTCAGTCAGTATACTATGTACATATAGATCAGGTAGTGTCCGCTCTTCAGGATTTCGATAATAATAGACAAAATCAGATAACTCAGCCAAAGATCGTGAGTTAGACACATAGGTAAGAAAATCATGCTCTTGGGCTCTCTCTACCTGCCCTTCAATAGTCTCATACCATGGGGCTTTCTGAAACTCTCCACCCTCTTCGGCATCTATCATCACATTCCAATAATCCATAACGAAGGTAGTGAAGCCTCGCCCATCAGTATTGTTCTGAGAAGAGGAAACTGCCTGCTCAAACAGATTTGAATAATTCCCTCCCCACCAAAACTGCACATCTGCGGAATATGATTCCCAAAAGACTGCATTCACAAGAGCACGGAAATCATCATGACGTTTCCCAATAAGATTTGGAAACATAAAATGCATTGGTCTATTTGGCATAATGATCTTATCGGGATACCACAACCCTATTTTAGCAAAGAAATCAAGAAATCCATTGGTAACCCAGAAATAGTCACCATAGTAACTAAAAGGAAACCATTGACTCCATGTTGCAGAGATTCCTACGGTATCCAGAAATATCCCATCGCAGCCCAATGCACCATCTTTATCACCCAGAACCCAATCAATACCTGCAACATAATCTGTTTCTATTTTTGCTTCCCGTATAAGACTCTGCCACTCCGGATTCCCGGGATCGACAAACAGACCTCCCCACTCAATATTCTGATCAGGTAAACCATCTTTACCTGAGCCGCCTTGACCTGAGTAATCGATCATATCAACATAGAATGATGGAAATTGATAAAGCGGATCAGTTGATTGAAGCAACGTATACGTATCATCCTCATAAGAGTATGAGACAGGTCCTGTGGTGGATTCCTTTAATTTTCTAGGGTAATAGTAGTTTTTAAGGTTCCAAGATCCTGAAGGGTAATCATTCAGTGTCGGGAATTTACCTATCTCGGTATTCGATTTCAGAATCATCGGATTAATACCAAAATCCTCCCCTATCGAAACATATCCAATCACAAGAATATCATCTTCCGTTCCGCGAATCCCATCGATCCCCCGTTGTATCTCAGCAACCTGTTCATGAGTAATCAGTTGAGATCCACCACCGGGATAAAGAATAACAACATCGTATTCCTTTGCAAGAGATACTCTCTTCTCATCCCAGCTGCTGAAGTAGGCCATGTAATCAGCTGTTGCCTCGAGCCCTTTTATTGGTCCATGCACTGCAGCAGTAATAGAACGATCTTTTGAATCCCAGAACTCTTTCGAAACCTTTCCAGTCCTGGATAGGGAGAAAACAGAGTAGAAATATGATTGTCCGCTTTTCAGAGAGTCATCGAATATTTCAACATGCTCGCCGGGTTGACGGTGAATCTGTGAGACGAGAATCCCATCAGCAAGTCCTTCCGGGTATCTACTCTCTCTTCTCAGTATTGCGATTTCCTCAACGTCAGTATTGTGTGGGAAATCATATTCAAGAAGTAAAGATGTACTGTCATGTATAGATACATTGAAGTTATCAACTTGGACCTTTGCAACAGCTACCGTGATAGGATTTTCTGCTATAGAGAATTCATTCCCTTGGTCATCAACAGCAAATACTGTATATTCATAGGTCAATCCGTCAAGTGGTGTATCAGAAATAGAGTTTTGGGTGATAGGGTTCTTATGTATTTTTGTATAGCCATATGAAAATTTCATAGGCGATTTCGGACCATACCCTATGGTGGGAAACTGATCGAAGTTTGTAGATACTATTACATCAATACCAAAATGTTTAGGGTTTATCGTATATCCTGTTAGATTCTCCAAATCGCTGAAAGGGATCTTCAGTTCAACAAAATTGTTCTCCCAGACCTTGGCAGTCTTCATTGGACTGAATAACTGCAGAGAGTCTGCGGCACTCTCAAGGGGAACACTCCCCAGATGAGCAGATCCGGTCCATGTTATATCATATGTATTCTTCCATGCCTTGGCGGGATCTGCATGATTCCCGGAAATAAATTCTTCGTAAGGGAAAGGTCCTTTCCAGGATTTGTCCCACTCTTTCCGATAGATGGTATTAGGATGATTATAGTAGTACCTCAGTTCTGCACCTATGGTTAATCCTCTCCAATTCTTCGAACCGCTTCCCGTACTGATCTTCTGATCGACATCTAAAAAGATTTCAGTCATTGCTGCATCAGAAATACTACTGGAAAACAGCACACTGATATATAGGTTCTTATCATCATTGGCAACCCATAGGTCTCTTATATGCAATTTGTCTTCCGGTGGGTAAGGATATGATGTAGCCTTGGTCATGTTTGCCCAATCGTTATTATCACCATCAATGATAATGGTAACATCCTCATCATGAGCATACCGTTTTATTCTTCTATATACATTATATCCCACAAGATTTGGTATGTCAGGGACATCCCATGATAACATAACATCTTCAAAACCATCCGACTTGCAGGACTGTCCTTTATATTCACTATCAGACCCAGCAGCTGCATTCTCTGGTGCAGAATCAGACACTAAGATACCTGGTGCGATGTTCTCATTTTGTTTAGGAGAAAAGATATTCTTCTCAAGTCCGGCAGGACCAGCAGCATCTGCACTCGGATAAATATTGAGAGGAAGTCCCATGAATAGCACAACAATCAATACAAGTAAGAAATTTCTCATTATAACACACCTAAAGGGATACAAGTCATGATTATCCTGTATGAATATCCTCGCAAAGGCTATCTATCATGTTCATGCTCTAGTGCCGTACTTCTTATCAGCGAACAATACATCTCATTCTATAAAAGTTTATCATAGATTCGCAGTAAAAAACAGCTGTATACCGGTTTGATATCCAACATCAGTTTTGCTGAGTAAACCAAAAAGAACCGCTCTCCTGCTTTAGAGGAGAGCGGTTCTTTTACCAGATAAATCCAGATTAATCGCTATTCAGCTACTACTTTTTCTGCCTTCTTGTCATTCTTCTTAGCATTTTTCTTAGCATTTTTCTTGCCTTTCTTAACAGCATTAGTTTTATCCACTAGCTCAAGAAGAACAACATCTGCAGCATCGCCTTTTCGCTGACCAAGTTTGTATATACGGGTATAACCGCCCTTTCGTTCATTGAACATAGGGGCAATCTCGGTAAAGAGTTTATTCAAAATCTCTCCATCCTGTATATCTTTAGCAATAGTTCGTCTGTTATGCACAGAATCTTCTTTTGCACGAGTGATCATTTTCTCAGCAGTTCGGCGTGCAGCAAGTGCTTTTGCCCTTGTTGTCTTGATACGCTCATAACGAAACAATGAAGTTACCATATTTCGCAACATTGCCTTTCTATGACTTGTCCTTCTATCTAGCCTATTAAAGCCAACTCTATGCCTCATTCTCTTCTTCCTTATTCCCTGGGATTCTGATAGAAGTCTTAAGAACACTGTAGTCGGTCATACCAAGACTAAGATTCCATTCCTTCAACTTCTCTTTAATTTCGGTCAATGATTTCTTGCCGAAGTTTCTAGTCTTTGCAATCTCTTCCTCTGTCTTTCTTGTCAAATCTCCGATCGTTCGAATATCTGCATTCTTAAGGCAATTACTCGATCTCACAGAAAGCTCCAACTCCTCGACAGGAGTGTTAAGAATCTGCTGTACCTTTTCTTTCTCTTCGTCAACTTCATCATTATTATTAATTATAGATTCATCGAAGTTGATAAATATAGTGAAGTGATCCTTTGCAATCTTTGCAGCCTCTGCTAGTGCATTCTGGGGTAGTATTGTCCCATCAGTATAGATCTCAAGTATCAGTTTATCATAGTCATTACGTTGACCTACACGACAATTCTCAATAGAGTATTTAACACGTTTTACCGGGGAAAAGACCGCATCAATCGGTATTGTACCGATTTCCTCAATATACTTCTCATTAAGCTCTGAAGGAACATACCCACGATTGAGATCTATCTGTACCTCCAGATCAATATTGGCATCTTCCATCATGGTAAGGATGACCTTATCCCTGTTTTTGATCTCAACGTTATCTTTCTCAAAATCCGAACCTGTCAAAGTTCCCGGACCTTTACACTCTATTAGTAATACCTTCTCTTCTATATCTGCAGGCATCGTAATCAGAAGTCCCTTCAGATTAGCAATAATCTCTGGAGTATCCTCAACCACACCAGGCAGTGATTCAAACTCACTAGAAATCATATGCGGAGTTCCTTCACTATCATAGCATGTCAATTTTACAGCAGTTATTGAATACCCCTGTATAGAAGACAAAAGGATACGACGCAAGGTGTTACCTGTGGTAGTACCGAATCCACGTTCAAATGGATAAGCAATAAACTTACCATACGTATCTTCTACAGTACTATGTTCAAAGGTGATCCCTTTAGGCTTCTTAAATCCTTTCATTAAACTCTTACGCGCCATGAATAACTCCTATCTTGAATAGAGCTCGACTATCAGCTGTTCGTTGATGTTCGCCATCTCCGTTACTTCACTTCTTCTAGGGAATGCTAACACTCTCCCCTTCATTTCGTCAGGGTCAAGTTGTAACCAAGCTGGAACACCTGATTTTGTATACTCTTTCAGACTTTCTTTGATCACAATCATCTTCTGTGATTTACCGACCACTTGAATAACATCCCCTACTTTCACTCGATATGAAGGAATGGTTACTCTCTTGTCATTCACAAGTATATGTCCGTGTGATACAAGCTGTTTTGCCTGATCTCTAGATGTCCCGAAATGGAGTCGAAACACCATATTATCAAGACGTCGTTCCAACAGCACTATCAAGTTCTCACCCGTTTTCCCTGCCTGACGATCAGCAGCGTTGAATGTTAATTTAAACTGTTTTTCCAACATGCAGTATGTGCGTTTCAGTTTTTGTTTCTCTCTGAGTTGTATACCGTAATCGGTCATCTTTCTTGATCTGGATCGTGGTTCTTTTCCCGGCTTACCGGACTTTTTGTTTATCGGGCACTTAGCAGTGTGACATCGTTCACCTTTTAAGAATAACTTAGTCTGCTCAGCCCGACATTTTCTACATTTCGGTCCAATTTCTCTTGCCATATCCTATTACTCCTTTATACTCTACGGGTCTTTCGTGGACGGCACCCGTTATGAGGAATAGGAGTTACATCCCGTATACTTCTCACAACCAATCCCAATGCACCTAATGCTCGTATGGCAGATTCTCTACCGACACCAGGCCCCTTCACGAATACGTGCACTTCTCTCAGCCCATAATCCATGGCCTTCTTCGCAGCAGTCTCTGCTGTAATCTGTGCAGCATAAGGAGTAGATTTCTTAGCACCACGGAATCCAAGCCCACCGGCACTAGCCCATGATACAGTATTTCCTTTCAAGTCAGTGACAGTAACGATGGTATTATTAAAAGTAGCTTGAACAAATACTTTCCCCTCATATACTGTCTTCTTGCTTTTTTTCTTAGCCTTCGCCAATTTCTTATCTCCTCTTATTTCTTCTTATTGGCAACAGTCTTTTTCTTACCTTTTCGTGTACGTGCATTGGTCTTAGTCCTCTGACCACGTACAGGCAAACCTCTTCTATGTCGCAATCCACGGTAACAACCGATATCCATCAATCGTTTAATGTTCAGCGCGACTTCTGTTCGAAGACGACCCTCTACCTTATAGTCGCTTTCAATGATCTTTCTGAGACTGTTAACTTCTTCAGCAGTCAAATCATTGGTTCTCTTATCAGGATCAATGCCTGTCTTTGTACAGATCTCGATAGCTGATGTCCGACCAATTCCAAAAATATAGGTCAATGAGATCTTGGTCGCTTTATTAGGAAGATCAATACCCGAAATCCTCGCCATGTAAACTGGCCTCCTATATAATTCTCTTTCATTTACGTAAAATCAAAGGCAATCTGATCAAACAGACCCTTATCTCTGTCTCTGTTTATGCTTAGGATTCTCACAAATAATGCGTACGACGCCTTTTCTTCGAATCACCTTACATTTTTCGCAAATTGGTTTAACACTTGCTCTAACTTTCATAATATGCCTCTATAAATTCCTTGATTTAATTCTTCCTTTCTTGATCAATCCACCAGAGTGATGCATACGCATATGTCCCTCAACTTGAGACATTGTATCAAGATCGACTCCTACAAGTATCAACAGTGATGTTCCACCCAGAAGCATTGCCACGGATCCTGGGAAATTAAAGAACTTCTGCACCAATGTCGGAATCAACGCGATGAACGCTAGGAATAGTGCACCCGGAAATACAATTCTATTCAACACTCTTGTCAGATACTCTTCGATCTTCTCAGATCTGATACCTGGTATTGAACCACCATTCTCTCTAATCTGCCGAGATATCTCAGTTGGATTGAGAGTTACCTGTGTATAGAAATATGCAAAAATGATGATAAGCAGGGTGTAGATAAATAGATACGGGGTACCCTGCGGTCTCAACCAGTTTGCAAATTTTGCTAACCATTCGACTTCTGGTCCAAGTGAACTCGCTATCTGTAAAGGAAACGAAAGCAGTGCAGATGCAAATATAATCGGGATAACCCCGGACGGGTTTATCTTGAATGGGATATAGGTACTCTGAGAACCATACATCTTTCTTCCAACCACCCTCTTTGCATAATGAACAGGGATCTTTCGCTGCCCCTGTTGCTCATAGATAACCAGAGCAACTACTCCGATAAACATAACGAATACTATGAGCATAACGACGGGGTTCAATTGACCACTTCGTACGATCTTTATCAGTGTTACAAGCGCATTCGGTATACGAGCGACAATACCTGCGAAAATCAATAATGATATTCCATTACCAATTCCCTTTTGTGTGATCTGTTCCCCTATCCACACAAGGAACATCGTCCCGGCGGTAACAGTCAACATAGCGATCAACGTATACGGTAGTAATTCCATAGTCAATGCGTTAGGAATTGACTTTGCATAGACGGTTACAACATATGATTGTAATAAACAAAGTCCCACCGTCCCGTATCGCGTTATCTTCTGTATCTTCTTTCGTCCGCCGTCTTCTTCTGAAAGTTTCTTCAGACTAGGGAATACCACCAACAAAAGCTGCATAATAATCTGCATCGAAATATAGGGCATGATACCAAGCATAAAGACGGAAAAATTCTTAAATGCACCACCGGAAAAGAAGTCAATATAGTCCGTGAACCCGATGGTAGAAGAAGAACCTGCCGACATGAAATAGGTTCTCAATGCATTAACATTAATACCGGGAATCGGAATTGTAGCACCCAGTCGGAAAATTACCAACATAAGCGTAGTAAAACCTATTCTTTTTCGTAGTTCTTTTATTCTAAAAACCTCTACTAAAGAGTTTGCCATCTATTCCCTCTTTTAATCTATTTTATTTCACCACCAGCTAATACAATCTTTTCAGCTGCACTGCCGGAAACTTTGAGTCCTTCGATTATGAGCTTCTTGCCAATATCTCCATTTGCAAGAATCTTAACCTGAACATTTTTACCTCTAACAATCTTCTTTGCGTAAAGAGACTTGAGATTTATGGTTTCGCCGTCAGCAAAATTCTTAGATATCTCACTAAGAGAGACTACTTGATACTCTTTTTTAAAAGGAGCATTTGAGAATCCTCTTCGAGCAAGTTTTCTATATAGCGGCATCTGACCGCCTTCAAACCCCGGTCGTACACCACCTCCGGATCGTGAATTCTGTCCATCGTGACCACGACCGGAACTTCGCCCTTTTGAACCATATCCGCGACCGATAATCGTTTTCTTCTTATTTGCCCCTAAGGGTGCTTTGATCTGTCCCATCCTACTTTATCTCCTCGACTTTAACAAGATGTGAAACAGCATTGATCATACCTTTTACGACAGGAGTATTCTCATGTATCACAAAACTATTGATCTTTCCCAGACCAAGAGCTTTTATTGTACCACGTTGCTTAGGTTTAGAACCAATAAGGCTCTTTACCAGCTCTATACGAACACTTTCTACACTCTTCTTAGCCATAACTAACCCCACATCTCGTTAAGAGACTTGCCTCTATTCTTTGCGACTTCGTTCGCATCAAACAAGTTCTCAAGACCATCAAAAACAGCCTTAACGATATTATGTGTATTCTTAGAGCCTAAGGACTTTGCAAGAATGTCATGAATCCCACACGCATCCATCACGGCACGTACAGGTCCACCTGCAATTACTCCTGTACCAGGAGAAGCTGGTCTCAACATTACCTTAGCACTCTTGAACTCACCCTGAATCTCATGAGGGATCGTAGTTCTCTTGAGAGGAACCACAATCATACTCCCCTTTGCTTTTTCAATACCTTTTCGAATAGCTTCCGCTACATCATTGGCTTTGCCGAATCCGTAACCTACTCGACCTTTCTGATCTCCAACTACCACGAGAGCAGAGAAAGAGAATCTTCTTCCACCTTTGACGACTTTGGAAACTCGGTTGAGTTTTATGAGTTTTTCAACGTATTCTTTATCCTTGGATTTTTGCACCATACCCCCCTAAAACTTCAATCCGGATTTTCGCGCACCATCGGCTATGCTCTTGACAATCCCATGATAGAGATATCCGTTTCTATCAAAAACGACAGTCTTAATCTTTTTAGCAAGGAGTCTCTTCCCAATTGCCTCTCCGATCTTTTCCGCATTCTCGACATTATTCTTCAAACCCTTGAATTCAGCCTCAACATTACTTGCTGATACTATTGTCACACCGGTAGAATCATCAATAACTTGAACATATACATGTTTGTTACTTCTAAAGACACTCATTCTAGGTCTTTCCTGAGTACCGGTCATCCGTTTCCTGATATGGATCTTCCTCTTCAGTCTTGTTCTCTTCTTATCATCTATTCGCTTCATAGTACTACCTACTTGACACCTGATTTACCGACCTTACGTCTAATGATTTCATCTTCGTATTTAATACCTTTACCCTTATATGGCTCAGGTGGACGAAGCGAGCGTATTTCAGCACATGTCTGACCGACTTTCTGTTTATCAATACCGGAAACGATAACCTTGTTCTGACCATCGCATACAATAGTGACATTCTCATCTATCATAAACTCAATCTGGTTTGAATATCCCAGGTTAAGATACAATATATTCCCTTTTACTTCAGCTCTATAACCAACACCGTTGATCAACAAAGCTCTAGAGAAACCGACAGACACACCTGTTATCATATTTTGCACAAGTTGTCTATAGAGTCCATGATAACTTCGAGAACTCTTGGAATCGTCTTTCCGTGTAACAATCACCTGTTTACCTTCAACAGCAATCATAACATGAGACTTGAATCCCTGAATCAGTTTCCCTTTAGGCCCCGCTACCGTCACAGCTGCATCAACTACTGATACTTTCACTCCTGAAGGTATTGTTATAGGCAATTTACCAATACGAGACATAGTTCACCACCTTACCAGATCGTACAGATCAGCTCACCGCCGACCTTCTGATCAGTTGCTTTCTTTCCGGTTATTACACCACTAGAAGTTGAAACGACAACCACACCATGTCCATTGAATACTCTGGGCATATCCTTATACCCTTTATATACTCGTCTACCTGGAGTAGAGATTCTTTTCAGACCATGAATAATAGGTTTCTGTTTCTCATTATATTTCAAGAAGATCCGAATGTAATTCACATTCTCTTTGGTCACTTTCTTGAAATTCTTCACATACCCCTCGTTCTTGAGGATCTTAACAATCTGTAACTTCAATTTTGAAGTAGTTACATCTACTTTTTCGTGTTTTGCTAGATTTGCGTTTCTGATTTTTGTCAGCATATCCGCAACAGGATCACTTATAGCCATCTCACTCTCCTACCAGCTGGATTTTGTCACACCAGGGATTTTACCTTCACTGGCAAGTTTTCGAAAGCAGATTCTGCACATCTCAAACTTTCTCATATAACCCCTAGATCTTCCACAAATCCTACAGCGGTTAACTTTGCGTGTGCTGTATTTTGGCTCTCTCTGGGCCTTCACAATCATTGATTTCTTTGCCATTGATCTACTCCCAACTATTTACTAAAAGGCATGCCGAGCTTCTTGAGCAATGCGAAACCCTCTTCGTCAGTTTTAGCAGTCGTTACAATCACTACATTCAGACCACTAACTCGTTCAATCTTATCATAATCAATCTCAGGGAAAATAATCTGTTCTTTTACCCCAAGAGAGAAGTTACCATGCCCATCAAAAGCATTGGGATTAACACCTCTAAAGTCTTTGACTCGCGGTAATGCAATATTGACCAATCTATCGTAGAACTCCCACATCTGCTTACCTCTAAGGGTGACCATCGTACCGATCTCCTGCCCCTTTCGCAGCTTAAAGTTTGCAATAGACTTTCGAGCTTTTGTCTTTACAGCATGTTGTCCTGTAATCTGCTCCAACTCTTTTACAGCTGATTCAAGAAATTTCTTATTATCTATTGCTTCACCGACACCAACACTTACTGAGATCTTCTCAATAGTTGGGATCTGCATCGCAGAAGAATAAGCGAACTCTTTCATTAACTTGGGAGCTACACTCTCTTTGTATTGTTTCTTAATCCTTGGTATATACTGTTCCATTAGAGCACTTCCCCAGTCTTTTTTGCAAAACGGACTTTTTTACCATCTACGAATTTATATCCGATCCTTGAAGTCGAACCATTTTTTGTTACAATCGCAACATTAGAAATATCCAGAGGTGCTTCGATTTCAATTATCCCGCCCTTATCCTGTTGACTTCGTTTTTTCACGGCCTTCTTGACCATATTGAGGCCCTGGACTATTACACGACCAGCAGCAGGATCAATCTTCAAGACCTTTCCCGTTTTGCCCTTGTCTTTTCCGGTAGTTATTTTCACCGTATCATTCTTAATAATTCTTATATTTCCCATCGTATACTCCCTACAACACTTCCGGCGCAAGAGAAACGATCTTCATGAATCCATCTTCTCGAAGTTCTCGAGCAACAGGTCCGAAAATACGCTTCCCACGCGGGTTATTGTTGGCATCGATAATAACACACGCATTATCATCAAACCTGATATAGGTACCGTCAGGTCTTCGATATTCTTTCTTCACCCGAACAATAACAGCTTTCTGCACGTCACCCCTGTTAATCTGGCCGTTTGGAATAGCGTCTTTAACAGCAACAACAATGATATCACCGATACTTGCAGTCTTTCTCTTGCTTCCACCAAGCACCTTGATGCATTGTACACGTTTTGCACCGCTATTGTCGGCAACGTTTAAATACGTCTGCATTTGAACCATTACGCAACTCCTTTACGACTATTTAGCACGCTCGACAATTTGGGTTAGTCTCCAGCATTTGTCTTTGCTAAGAGGTCTACACTCAACGACTTTTACGGTATCGCCAATTCTAGCTTCATTCCTCTCATCATGTGCTTTCAACCTCTTTGTCTTCTTTACATATTTCTTATAAAGAGGGTGGAGACTTCTTGTCGTGATTGCAACGACAATAGTCTTATCCATTTTATCGCTCGCAACCTGTCCTGTATATGTCTTTTTATTCACCTTCATAGAACGCCAGGCCTCTCTTACTTAGTATTTTTGCGTATGCCTAAAGCATATTCATGAATAATAGTGTTTACTCTTGCAATATCTCTTCTGACAGATCTAAGTCTTAGAGGATTCTCCAGATGTCCCAACACCTTATCCATTCGCATCTTCAGATACTCCTTATGGAGCTCATCTTTCTTGCCTACCAACTCTGTATAGGTTAGATCATTATATGAAATCTTCATATCACTACAACTCCAGATCACGTCTTACTACAAATCTTGTCCGTATAGGAAGTTTGCTTGCAGCAAGTGCCAAAGCTTCTTGAGCGAGTTCATAAGGGACCCCACCCATTTCAAACATGACAGCACCTTTCTTTACGACAGCAACCCAACCTTCGGGATTACCCTTACCTTTACCCTGTCTAGTCTCAGCAGGCTTCTTTGTGAAAGGCATATCCGGAAATACTCTGATCCACACCTTACCACCACGCTTTATATGCCTTGTCATAGCTACACGGGCAGCCTCTATCTGGCGGTTGGTGACCCAACGCGGCTCAAGAGCCATAAGACCAAAATCACCGTAGGCCACAGTGTTACCACGATGTGCAACACCATTAACCTTGCCTCTCATTCTTTTTCTATACTTAACTCTCTTAGGACTAAGCATGACTTACTATCTCCTTGCTGACGGTTTGCGATCTCTTGACTTCTTTACCAGAAGACCGGCATCCTGTTTTTGAGTTTTGTCATAGATTTCACCATTGAAGACCCAGACTTTTACCCCAATAAGGCCAAAAGTGGTATTTGCCTCAGCAAACCCATAATCGATATCGGATCTCAGTGTATGCAGAGGGACTCTTCCTTCCTTGTTCCACTCAGTTCGTGCCATCTCAGCACCACCCAATCGACCGG
This sequence comes from uncultured Spirochaetales bacterium, assembly GCA_964473495.1. Lineage (GTDB taxonomy): Bacteria > Spirochaetota > Spirochaetia > CAKZLE01 > CAKZLE01 > JAIPFY01. The sequence goes on along the minus strand of CAYYPJ010000009.1, from coordinate 11,339 downwards.
ATACTTTGATCTTTACCCCTTGTACACCTGCTCTCATAGCATTACTCACCGACATCTTCATAGCTCTTCGGAAAGATCCTCTCATCTTCAGCTGCTTAGCAACATTCAATGCGATAAGTTGTGCATCAGCTTCCGGACGTTTGACCTCTTTGATCTTGATCTGGATCTTCTTATCAGCAAGCTGCTGTAGTCTCTTTCCAAGTTTTTCTACATTCGACCCCTTAGACCCGATAATAATACCCGGTCGTGAAGTCTTGATGACAATGGTGATTCTCTGGGGTTTTCTGATGATCTCCACATCAGAGATATCAGCACCTTTTGTCTCTGGGCAATTTTCAAGAGCCTTTCGTATACGCAGATCCTCATGCAGTGTTTCAGCATATTTCTTTGGATCCACATACCATTTTGATTTCCAAGTCTTATTAACGCCTAGTCTGAATCCTATAGGATTTACTTTCTGGCCCATTTACTCCCCCATACTCGCTAATTCGTCAAGAACCACAGATATATGACTTTCTCGCTTCAATAGGATATCTCTACGCCCGTGCGACCTCGGCCATACACGTTTTAAACGAGGACCTTCATTGATACAAATCTCTTTCACATACAACATTTCTTCATCAAGCTTCTTGTTCTGTGAGAGTGCATTCGAAGCTGCCGACTGCATAACTTTCTTAATCAAACCGGCACCCTTCTGAGGCATTACCTCAAGAATAGCAATAGCATCCGTATATGACTTCTTTCGTACAATATTCGCGATAGGGCGTACTTTTGTAGGAGAAACCATCACATATTTTGCGACTGCTTTATAACCTTTCTTTGCTTCCATCACGACACCTATCTCTTCTTCAATTTTTTGTCTGAACCAGCATGACCACGATAAAACCTTGTTGGTGAAAATTCACCAAACTTGTGTCCTACCAGATTCTCTGTAACATACACAGGAACCCATGTCTTACCATTATAGACTGAAATGGTAAACCCAACCATTTCGGGAATGATAGTCGAGCAACGAGAATATGTCTTAATCATCGGTTTTTTTCCCGCATTTTTTGCTTCGAGGACTCTTTTATAAAGTGCTTTCTCTATAAAAGGCCCTTTTTTGATTGACCTAGCCACTTTCTACTCCTACTTCCGCTTCTTCACGATAAACTTACTTGACGTCTTTCTCTTCTTCCTAGTCTTATATCCTTTAGTAGGTAAACCCCAGGGGGAAACAGGATTACGTCCACCAGAAGTCTTGCCTTCACCACCACCATGAGGGTGATCTACAGGATTCATAACAACACCACGTACTTTCGGTCGACGACCCAGCCAACGTGATCTACCAGCCTTACCCAAACTGACATTCATATAATCTTCATTCCCGATACTTCCAATAGTTGCGAAGCATCCGGAGAATATCATTCTCATCTCACCTGAAGGTAATTTAAGTGTTACAAAATCACCGGTCTTAGCCACTATTGTGGCAACCGTCCCTGCAGATCGTACTAACTGACCACCCTTACCAAGTTGAAGTTCTACATTATGTACCGCCATACCAAGAGGAATCTTATTCAATGGCATAGCGTTACCGATCTCAAGTGGAGCATTCTCACCGCTTAAGACCTGCATACCGGTCTTAAGACCTTTTGGTGCCAGAATATATCTCTTTTCACCATCAGAGTAGACAATCAAAGCAATATTAGATGTCCTGTTCGGGTCATACTCTATTGTAGAGACCTTTCCGGGAATCTCATATTTGTTGCGTCGAAAATCTATCTCTCGATATTTCCTCTTATGTCCACCACCGCGTCTTCGTACGCTGATTCGGCCGCCGGCACCACGTCCAGCATGCTTACTAATTCCCTTTGTCAGCCTTTTTTCACTCTCTGAAGTTGTCAATTCTTCAAAAGTCAAAGTTGTCTTATAACGAAGACTCGGGGTTCTCGGATTATATTTCTTTATACCCATAATACCCCTTCTCCTATACGCCTTCTATAGCGCTGATAGAATCACCCTTAGCTACGGTGACGATTGCTTTCTTCCATGGAGTCGTAGCCCCAGCACGAGCCCCTGAACGTGTTCGTGTAAACTTAGGTTTACTCTTCACATTTACCATATTACAATTTACAGCCTTTACCAAGAATAGTTCTTCTATGGCTTTCATGACCTGGATCTTATTCGCACTAGGGTGCACTTTGAAGGTATATTTCTTCTGTTCTGACTCTCTCATAATATTAGACTTCTCTGTCAAAACAGGTTCGATAATTATTTGATCTGCTCTCACAACTAACCCCTTACTCTTTTCCGTAGAATTCATTCAAATTTTCAGCAGCTTTTTCCATTACCAGAACGTTCTTACCATAAAGAAGTTCCTTAGCTGACAATCTGTTATATGAATTAATCTTCAACCAGGGGATATTCTTTCCTGCTCTCCGAATCATTACATCGTCATCACGTATGATGATCAACGTTCTTTGACCCTTAACCAGATTCTTTAGGATCTGTGCAAGATCTTTTGTCTTACCGCTTTCAACTGCAAAGTCTTCTACAACTCTCAGACTCTCATCTTTGACCTTCATAGATAGAAGCGATTTCATTGCCAAACGCTTCATTTTCTTTGGCAGCTTGTAACTATAATCCCTTGGTTTTGGTCCAAATATAGTTCCGCCACCGACCCAAACAGGAGACTTCTTATCTCCTGATCTTGCATTACCAGTTCCCTTCTGTTTCCATGGTTTGGCATTACTATAGTTCACTTCACCACGCGTCTTGGTACAGGCGGTTCCAACTCGGCGGTTAGCTAATTCGTTATTCACGGCGTAGTAGATGGATCCATCACTTATCTTAGCGTTAAACACTGAGTCGTTGAGTGTGATCTCTTTAATCTCCTCACCCTGTATCGAAAAGACTTTAGCTTTCATATCTCGCCTCTATTTCTTCTTTGATTTTTTCACAATTACGACGCTTTGACGTGGACCAGGAACAGCACCTTTTACCATAAGTACACTTTTCTCCGCATCAATCTTCACTACTCGTAAATTCTGAATCGTTTTCTTTTCGCCACCCATCCTACCAGGCATCTTCGTACCTTTATGTACTTTTGAAGGAGTAGCTGCCATACTAGTACCACCAAGACCTCTGTGAAATTTCGAACCATGTCCTGCAGGACCACCATCAAAGTTATATCTTTTCATAACTCCCTGGAATCCTTTACCTTTCGAAGTTCCTTCCACATCTACAAATGCTATATCTTGAAAGATATCCACACCAAGGATGTCTCCAATCGAAACCTCTTTATCATATTCTTGTATCTCTACAAGATATTTCTTAGGTTCACAGATATCCTTGAATTGCCCAGCGTACGGTTTTGTAACACGATTCTTCTTCGCATCCACAGTGCCTATAACACAAGCACTGTAACCGTTTCTCTCGGCGGTTCTCTCCGATATAACAACATTATCTTCTATCTTGATAACCGTCACAGGGGTTAATACCCCTCTATCATCAAAAACTTGTGTCATTCCGACTTTTTTGCCGATAAGCCCTAACATCTCTTACCTCAACTGTTTATTACTGTTTAATCTCTACATCCACACCGGCAGGAAGCTCAAGCTTCATTAAGGCATCCATAACTTTTGATGTAGGGTCGAGAATATCAATGAGTCTTTTATGGGTTCTCATCTCAAACTGCTCACGAGACTTCTTATTAACATGAGGTGATCTGAGCACCGTGTATTTATTAATACGAGTAGGAAGAGGCACTGGCCCAGACACCTTGGCACCTGCCCTCATAACTGTCTGAACGATTGCTTTTGAACTTTGTTCAACGAGATCTATATCAAAACCTCTCAACCGTACTCGAATTCTATCTTTGGTCATCATTCCTCCACACCACTGACCTTGCTCAAGTCAAAACCTTGAACAAGGTCTATCACCATCATTATTCGATTATTTCTATAACCTGACCACTTGCTACAGTTCGCCCACCTTCACGGATAGCGAACTTGAGACCTTTCTCCATAGCAACCGGATAAATCAAATCAACTTCAATCTCAGTGTTGTCACCAGGCATAACCATCTGCTTATCAGCAGAGAGAGTCACTGTACCGGTAATGTCTGTTGTCCTCAAGTAAAACTGGGGTCGATATCCTGTGAAAAATGGTGAATGTCGGCCACCCTCTTCTTTACTCAAGCAGTAAATTGCTCCCTTGAATTTATGATGAGGAGTGATTGTTCCCGGCTTAGCAAGAACCTGCCCTCGCACAACATCTTTCTTATCAACACCTCGAAGAAGCGTACCGACATTATCACCAGCCTGACCTTCATCAAGAAGTTTATTGAACATCTCAACTCCGGTACAGGTAGTCTTCTTAGTTGGTTTTATCCCGACTATCTCAACCTCTTGGCCGATTTTCACAACTCCGCGTTCAATACGCCCGGTTACTACTGTACCACGTCCCAGAATTGAGAAAATATCCTCGATAGGCATCAAAAACGGCTTATCAATAGCTCTTTCCGGCAGTGGGAAGTATGTATCCATTGCGTCAAGAAGTTCATCAATACATTTTGTCTTTTCTGGATCATCCGGATTTTCCATAGCCTGATAAGCAGAACCTTTTATTACAGGAATCTCATCCCCAGGGTATCCGTATTCGGTCAGAAGGTCTCTCATCTCTTCTTCAACAAGTTCAATCAGATCCGGATCGTCGACCTGATCACATTTATTGATAAACACAATCAGTGAAGGAACCCCAACTTGTCGTGCGAGAAGAATATGCTCTTTCGTCTGAGCCATAGCACCATCAGTTGCAGCAACAACAATAATCGATCCGTCCATCTGTGCAGCACCAGTAATCATATTTTTGATATAGTCTGCGTGTCCCGGACAATCCACATGAGCATAGTGACGGTTGTCTGTCTGATACTCAACGTGTCTCGTGTTGATCGTGATCCCTCTCGATTTTTCTTCTGGAGCATTATCAATATCTTCATAATTCATGACCTTATCACCATGTTTTCTTGCGCAATGCATGGTGATAGCAGCAGTAAGAGTAGTCTTACCGTGGTCAACGTGCCCGATAGTACCAACATTGATATGTGGTTTCGTCCTCTTAAATTTCTCTTTAGCCATCCGTTCCTCCTTGTAACCAAGTCACAAATAAGTTAATAATCATTAAATTAGCATTCCACTAACCATTTCAAAACTGAGATCCAACATCCATATATAATCTGATTGTAAAAAGATATGTTAAGGAAGGATCCAGAGGTCAGAAAGGTAGAAGAATTCTCCAAACTGACATAGTACAGAATAATCTGTGTTACGTCTGGAACCACCTAACCATCCAAAACAAACACGGATGATGGGTTTGGCTCAAGTAAACCAATATTACTAGTAAATAAATAGCATGTCTTAAACGCCATTCCGTTGAATATATGATTAATCCACTTATTAGTCAATAGTATCTTATTGTTTTATTAGTAAGAACCATATATTACGAACAAGTCATCCATACGTTGGATGACTTGTCATATATCCCTTCAGAAAGCTACCATCGGTAATGAGAGAATGCTTTATTTGCATCCGCCATTCGATGAGTATCCTCTTTCTTCTTGAAAGCACTACCGGTAGAATTGAAAGCATCTACCATCTCTAATGAGAGTTTCTCACTCATAGACTTCCCGTTTCTTGAACGTGAAGCCTGAATGATCCAACGCATGGCAAGTGCCTCGCGTCTACTCTCTCTGATCTCTACTGGTACCTGATAGGTAGAACCACCAACTCGTCGAGATTTCACCTCTACCACAGGTTTCACATTAGCAAGTGCTTTTGTGAATACATCAAGAGCAGGTTCACCAGTTTTCTTTTCCATGATGCTCATTGCATCATAGATAATCTTTGTGCTGATTGACTTCTTTCCATCAATCATCATTCTTCTAATAAACTTCTCAACTACCGTGCTGTTATACTGTGGGTCAGGAAGGATCTCTCTGACCGGAGCAACTTTTCTTCTAGCCATACTATACCATCCTAAGCCTTTGGTCTCTTTGTACCATATTTTGAACGTGATTTCCTTCGGTCCTCTACACCAAGGGTATCTTTCGCACCACGTACAATATGATAACGAACACCCGGAAGATCTTTTATTCTACCACCACGAAGCAGGACTACTGAGTGCTCCTGCAAATTATGTCCAATACCCGGAATATATGCTGTTACTTCAATGCCGTTTGTCAATCTCACTCTGGCGACCTTCCTCAGGGCAGAGTTTGGTTTCTTAGGCGTAACAGTCATAACACGAGTACATACACCACGCTTTTGAGGACAATTATTCAAAGCCGGCGAGTTTGTTTTCTTCTTCTGGGACTTTCGCCCCTTTCTAACAAGCTGATTTATTGTAGGCATCTTTTCGACACACTCCCTTTTCTCAGTTTCATATTTGTTTTCAATTGTACGACTATTCGTACAATCCCATCATGTATATCATCATCCAAAGTCAGCATGGGGACTAATTTTCTACAAGAAGACATGTTCTCATATCTTCTCTGTTCTAAGCCCCACCTTCAGATAGCGCATTCATCTCTTCACTGCTGTTCATTTCATCTTCATCACGCTTTCGCGCATCCATAACAGACTGAACCGAATCATTCAGCGTTTCAGCATCTTTATCAACCAAAGATATATCTCGATATTTCTTCATACCGGTACCAGCCGGTATAAGGTGACCAATAATAACATTTTCTTTCAATCCGCGCAACTCATCTCTGCTACCAGCTATTGCGGCATTTGTCAAGACCTTTGTAGTCTCTTGGAACGATGCAGCTGATATGAACGAATCTATACTCAGTGACGCTCGAGTAATACCAAGCAGCAATGGTTTAGCGATAGCCGGTTGACCACCCTCTCTCATAACACGCTTGTTCTCATGATTGAATCTATACTTATCAATCTGCTGACCGTAGATAAAGCCTGTATCACCAACCGATATGATCTCAATCTTACGCATCATCTGTCTGACGATAACACCTATATGCTTATCATTTATATCGACGCCCTGAAGTCGATAAACCTCCTGGACTTCATCAACGAGGAATGACTGCAGTGCATTCTCACCTAGGATTTCAAGTATATCATGTGGATCAGTAGCACCATCGCACAACTGTTCACCAGCCTTGACAAGGTCACCGTCACGAACAAGAAGGTGTTTGTTCATGGGAATCAGATGCCTTGCCTCATTACCAAACTCATCCTCTACTATGATCACTCGTTTTGCTTTTACGATTCCCCTGAATCGAACATATCCTTCAAGCTTTGACAGAACAGTAGCAACCTTTGGTTTTCTTGCCTCAAACAGTTCACCTACTCGCGGCAGTCCACCAGTTATATCTCTTGTCTTCACACTCTCTTTCAGAAGCTTTGCCAGTATTTTACCTTTCTTGATCTTCATGCCATCCTGCACATTGAGGTATGATGCCCCAGGCAGAAAATAGGTAGCAAGTTCATTCTTATCATCATCGACGATGACTATTCTCGGCTGAAGCGTCTCTAGTGTGTATTCGGTAATCTTCTTCTCAACATTACCTGTCTCATCGTTCACTTCTTCCTTCAAGGTAGTACCAAGGAGAATATCTTCAAACTTCAACGTACCATCTTGTTCTGCAATAATAGGTTCAGCGAATGGATCAAAGGTAACGATCGCATCATTCGCAGGGATCAGCTTCCCCAATTCCACATGCAGTTCAGAACCAGTCTTTATATTAATATGTTGTTCTTGAGCCAGCAATAAGATCTTATCTTCATAAAGTTTCACATATGCGATCTCGTTTGCAAGGACATCCTCTCCACCGATCTTCTTTGCTAAGAGATTCCCATTGACGACCCTCTCGCCATCTTTGACCAATATCTCGTCAAACTCATCGGCAGAAATCATTCTGATGACACGAGACGCATCGATAATACCTTTTCTCGTAAAAACAACTGTCCCATCACTGAGCTTCACAATATTTCCGGATAACGACTGGAGAATAACAGGATACCCAAGAGCGATCTTATTCTCTTCACTCGACTTCATTGCTGCACCACCGATATGGAAGGTACGCATCGTCAGTTGTGTTCCCGGCTGACCAATCGACTGAGCTGCAATGATTCCAACGGCTTCTCCGATATTTACCGTTTTATTATTTGCAAGGTTCCTACCGTAACATTTCTTACAGACTCCATGTTTGGATTCACAGGTAAGCACCGTTCGTATACGAACAGATTCGATACCCGCTTTTTCTATCTGTAGAGCTATCTCATCAGTGATCTCTTCATTCACATCAATCAGGATCTCTCCGGTGATCGGGTGGTTGACTCGTTCCAGAGTAAATCTTCCCTCGATACGATCATGCAGAGACTCAACGATATCCTCACCATCTTTTATAGCCTGGATCTCAATACCATTGATGGTACCACAGTCTTCTTCGTTGATGACGACATCCTGTGCTATATCAACAAGACGTCTAGTCAGGTATCCTGCATCAGCAGTCTTCAATGCAGTGTCAGCAAGACCCTTCCGTGCACCATTGGTTGAGATAAAGTACTCAATGATCGACAGTCCCTCTTTAAAGTTCGATCGTATCGGCAACTCGATAATATCACCTGAAGGTTTTGCCATAAGACCACGCATCCCTCCAAGCTGTCTAATCTGCGTTCTACTGCCTCGAGCACCGGAATCAGCCATTAGATACACAGAGTTGAATCCGTTCTGATCTAACTTCAGGATCTTCATTAGTTCATCGGTCAGGTCTTCATTCGTCTTACTCCAAACTTCAATGACTCTGTTGTAGCGTTCTTCCTGAGTAATATGCCCTTGCAGGTATTGTTCCTGAATCTGATTAACCTGTTCATTGGCAGTATCAATCATTTCTTTCTTTTTGGGTGGAATGATGATATCGGTAACACCGATTGTAGCACCAAAGATAGTAGAATACTTATATCCGATGTCTTTGATCGCATCAAGCATTTCGACAGCTACCGAATTTTTATGTTTCGCTAGTGTCTCACCGACTAGAACACGCAGCTCCTTATCTCCAAGACAGCAGTTCTGAAATTCTATACTATCAGGCATAGCCTCATTGAAAATAACACGGCCACTTGTAGTCTTTATCACTTCCCCGGTTGCAAACTTATATGAGATCAATGCATTGTAGCTGAGCGAACCGTTATCAATTGCCATAAAGATCTCATCGAGATTGTCGAAGAATTTACCTTGACCCTTTGCCCCGGCCTTTTCTCGAGTCAGATAATTGATCCCTAATACCATATCTTGTGATGGGAAAACGACAGGATCCCCATTTGCAGGATCAAGCAGATTGTTTATTGAAAGCATGAGTGTCCAACACTCAATCTGTGCCGCCTGGGTTAATGGCACATGTATAGCCATTTGGTCACCATCAAAGTCAGCATTGAATGCATGGCATACAAGAGGATGTAACTTGATGGCCTTCCCCTCGACTAAAACCGGCTCAAACGCCTGAATACCCAGACGGTGCAGAGTTGGCGCACGATTCAACATGACAGGATGTTCCTTGACGACCTCATCAAGGATCTCCCACACTTCTTGAGTCTCTTGTTCAACGAGGCTCTTGGCTTTCTTTATATTGTAAACTATGCCCTTTTCGACAAGACGTTTCATAATAAACGGTTTAAAGAGTTCCAGTGCCATTTTCGTAGGAAGTCCACACTGATGCAATCTAAGTTCAGGTCCTACAACGATAACTGAACGACCTGAGTAGTCAACACGTTTTCCAAGCAGGTTCTGTCTAAAACGTCCCTGTTTACCCTTAAGCATATCAGATAACGATTTCAGAGGTCTGTTTGAAGCCCCCTTGACTACACGCTTTTTCTTTGAGTTATCAAAGAGTGCATCTACTGCTTCCTGAAGCATACGTTTTTCATTCCTGATGATAATATCAGGAGCATTCAACGCCATGAGCCGTTTTAAACGGTTGTTTCTATTTATCACTCTTCTATAGAGATCATTGAGATCAGAGGTAGCAAAACGACCACCATCAAGCTGAACCATAGGTCTGAGCTCTGGCGGTATGACAGGGATGACACTCAATATCATCCATTCAGGACGATTCTCGGAATCCCGGAAGTTCTCAACCACTTCAATTCGTTTTAACAATCTCTTATCAGCCTTGGGCCCCTTCTGAAGCATTTTAATCCGCAGCTCTGCAGAAAGTGCATTAAGGTCAAGATTCTCTAAAAGACTTCGTACTGCTTCAGCACCGATCCCAGCAGTGAAAATTTCACCATAACGATCTCTTGCTTCATAATATTCTTCTTCACTGAGCAGCTGCTTATATTTTAGATCAGTTTCCCCCGCATTAATAACGACATACTTCTCATAGTAAAGAATCGATCTCAACGCTGCCATGGTAAGATCCAGTAATAACCCCATACGAGAGGGAACAGAACGATAGTACCAGATGTGCGACACAGGTGCAGCAAGTTCAATATGACCCATTCGTTCACGCCTGACCTTGAAGTGGGTTACCTCAACACCACAACGGTCACAGATAACGCCCTTATACCGAATGGACTTGAATTTCCCGCAATAGCACTCCCACTCTTTCGTGGTACCAAAGATTCGCTCGCAGAACAGTCCATCCTTCTCGGGACGAAGAGTACGGTAGTTGATTGTCTCCGGTTTCTTTACCTCACCATAAGACCATGCTCTGATCTGTTCCGGCGAGGCAAGTTTTATCATAATACTATCGAAATCCTGAATTTCTCTCATTCAATGAATTCTCCTGCTTAGAATTGATTACCTTTTTTGTTAATCAGCTCTTCATCACGTTCTGTCAACGGGATCTGTTTGCCTTTAGAATCGTATATACGCATCTCCAAAGCAAGACCCCGTAGTTCCTGTACTAATACATTAAAAGATTCAGGCATACCGGCACTTGTAGCCGGTTCACCTTTCACAATACTCTCATAGATCTTCACACGGCCACTCATATCATCGGACTTGATGGTCAGCAACTCTTGTAGAGTATTTGCTGCGCCATATGCCTCAAGTGCCCAGACCTCCATCTCTCCAAGACGCTGGCCGCCAAACTGTGCTTTACCACCAAGAGGCTGCTGCGTAACGAGAGAATATGGGCCAGTTGAACGTGCATGCATCTTGTCATCAACAAGGTGAGCAAGTTTCAACATATAAACAACTCCGCAGAATACAGGGTTCACGAATGGTTCCCCCGTCCTGCCGTCTCGAAGAGGGACCTTTGATGTCAACGGCAATCCTGCCTCAGTAAGTTTTTCCTCAATCTTCTTCACAGAAGCAGACTGAAATACTGGCGTGGAATAC
>CAYYPJ010000008.1:7240-25306 GCA_964473495.1 uncultured Spirochaetales bacterium | reverse complement strand
AGTTCTGCTGCCCTACCTAGAGCGATAATCCCGGTATTGTTATGGGTACCGGCCCGACGGCCTGATTCCTGTTGTCCTCCATGGAGCAAGGGACAGAATTTTATCCCTTCCCTGACATAAAGGGCACCAATACCTTTAGGGGCATAAAGTTTATGACCGGAAAGGCTGAGGAAGTCGATATTAAGCTCCTTCACATCTATAGGGATCTTCCCTACTGCCTGAACTGCATCGGTATGCATCAAAGCACCACATGAATGTGCAATCCGGGTAGCCTCTGAGACATCAAGGATCGTGCCGGTCTCATTATTAGCCATCATAACCGATACGATAGCGACATCATCTCCCATCGCATCTGCAAGTTCATCCATCTTGAGTCTTCCCTCTCCGTCAACAGCGACAAAGGTAACCTTCCCCTCCCTGTCTACCAATGTCTGAACCGTCTCATTAATACTTGGATGCTCTATCCGTGTAGTCACGATCCTATTTCTTCCTGTACCTTCGAAGATATTAGAGAGTACCAGGTTCAAAACGGTGTTATTAGATTCTGACCCGCCGCCGGTGAATATGATCTCTTTAGGCTCTGCACCAATCAGAGATGCGACTTTCCCCCTTGATTGGGACACAGCCTCCTTGGCTAGTCGCCCGGGACCATGCATACTTGATGCATTCCCGTAGATATCGAGGGTTTCAAGCATGATCTCCTTCACCTCTGGTGCGATCGGTGTGGTCGCGTTATTATCCATATATACAATACGTTTATTCATCTTTCGATCATTCCTTACCTATTTCAGCAAAGATATTCTATGCCCTGCTGATTCCTTCATAGTATCTATATGCTCTATAGACATTCCTTTCGTGTTCAAACATACTTACAAGAAACAACACCGTCAAGTTTATTTATACTTACCGGTCTGATACGGCAGGTTCATCGGAATCTGATTCGGATTCATCCTTCACATAGTGTATTCTTCGATAGGGAGCAAATCGTAAATAGTGAGATTTTGCCCATTGGACATAGCCGCATGTGGGCGGAAGATAAACGGCGAACATAGCACGAAAATGATTGACCGATCTGCATCTGATCTGTGCTGAAAAACGTTGTGCATAGACTTTACAGGTATGCGTCTCAGGATCATAGTGCTCACACCATGCATTAAGATCGTATATAACATCGTGACCGATAACAGTCTTCTCATGACAGCAGAGACCACAACCTGTACAATGGGTTTCCCATTTCTCATGTCTGTGGTCCCTATACTGTTTGAATGTCCTCATCATCTTTATGGGTTTCATCTTAATTTTCTATTACTCTATCCTTATGTAAGCGCATGAACCGCTCATACTGTTTCATATCGACGGTGGGATGGATATGGATGGGAGAAACTGATATTTTACCCCTTCTCAGCGCATCCATATCTGAGAGTTCCTTTGGGACAAACTCATGAGTCGTGGAATTCTTTCCAGAGAGGAAATAATAGATCTCATTCTTCTTTACCGAGAACGGCTCTATCCGGTCACCATAATCACGATGTTCAGGATAGCTGACTTCCCAATCCCCGCCTGGTTCTTTTGGAGTATTTATATTAATAAAGATATCGGGTGTCCATAGAGCTATGAACTCTTCAATATGCTCAAGGACGAACTCCGCCGCCTGTTGAAACGGATAGGGAGGTTCATACCCTTCGGCGGATACTGCAAAAGAGGGTACCTTATGAAGCGCTCCTTCACGAGCTGCCCCGGCCGTACCGGAATAGATAATATCTGTTCCGACGTTGTATCCTTTATTTATTCCAGCAATAACGACATCAGGCTGCACAGGGATAGCACCTTTGAGTCCATAAAAGATACAATCAGCAGGAGTACCGCTGCAGCTGTATGTCTGCATCTGTATCTCATTAAATTTAACTGGATTCCTGAGTGATAGAGCATGAGAGAATGCACTTCGGTCCTTATCAGGAGCAGAGATCCAAATATCGTGTCCGCCCTCACGCAGTACAGAAGCCAAGGTCAGAAGACCTTCGCTATGGATCCCGTCATCATTTGAAAGTAAAATTTGCATGATAGTATATTTTAAAGCACTCCTGCTCTGCCCTTCGGAACATATGCAAAGAGTTCCGGGTGAAAGCCGAAGATATGCTCATATTCCTCCAGACGTTGTTGATATCTATCACAAGCCTGCTTGGACATAAGAGACAGCGTGCTTCCACCAAAACCAGGACCTACCATATTGGATCCAAAACATCCGGAAATTTCAAGCGCACGCTTTGTGAGCCAGTCGATCTCTGGACAAGACACTTCAAACTGATCTCTTAATCCGGCCTGTGACCGATTCATGCACCTACCATACGCCATTGAATCTTTTTGTGCAAGAGTGCGAGCAGCTTCTTTAACCCGATGACTCTCTTCAAGGACATAGAGACAAAACCGTTTCTGTTCTTCAGAAAGATTTGCCGCTGCCGTATTTATCTCCCCTACAGAGTGATCACGCAGCAGTCCTCCGGAAAGTTTAGACCGCATAAGTGTCAGCCCCTCTTGACATTGCTCCTCACGATAGACAATCTCCTCCCTGATTGAAAATGGAGGTACATTGCTCTTTGTGATCATAAGGGAATCAGGAGTCATAGAAACAGGAATATAGGAGTAATCAAACGTGTGAAGATCATAGAGCATGACATGACCCTCTTTCGCATTGAGCATAGTCATGATATCGACAAGCCTAGACTTTGATTGGAGGAAAGAGGTCTCCGCAAAATAGACTGCCTGAATCAACTGATTATCATCGATATTGAAGGAGAACATCTCTTTGAGTGCAATCGCTACCGAAGTGCACATTGCGGTTGATGCACGAAGTCCGATTTTCTGCGGTATATTCGATTTGATGGTTATATTCAACCCCTTGAACAGGAAGTTCCTCCTGTAGGTCTCATATAAGACACCTTTAATATAGTTGGCCCAACGATCCTCTCTACGATACTTCAAATTCGGGATCGTGGTACGCTTTCGTTCATTCAATTCTGCAGAGTAGAATCTAAGAGAGTTATCGCTTCGACGTGATATGGCGATCTCAGTAGTTCGATCCACTGCACCGGTTAGAGCATAACCGTCACAGAGGTCTGAATACTCACCCATCAAGGTAATGACCCCTGGTACTGAGACTGCTACTTCTGGTGCTTCTCCATATTCCGCGATATGAAGTTCATGAATTCTAGCCATGAAAACTCCTCTCATCATTGTATGGTAATTACGCACTTATTGCAAATAAAATTTGTTTAGTTCATCCCATAGAAAAAGGACAGCCTAAAAGACTGCCCTCGTGCACTTTGCATATCATACCGTTAGTATGTTTAGCTTTTGATACCGTATCTTTTATTGAACCTTTCCACTCGACCGGCAGTATCTACTAATTTTTGTTTACCGGTAAAGAACGGGTGACATGCAGAACAAATCTCAACATGAATATTCTTTGCTGTTGAGCGTGTCTCAAACACATTACCGCAGGCACACGTAATCGTCGTCATTTCATATTTGGGATGTATACCCTTTTTCATAGTATCCTCCAGATAACCTATATGATGTCCTCTGCTTATATACAGAAGACTAACAATCTTATACAAGACAGAAGAAAGCACTGAGGCTCTCTTCCGGCTACGATCGCATTACATACCCATGATACTACATGGATATAATAATCAATCGACCTCTTTAGACAAGCTATACCCATACTTCAATGTATGAATATCTGTCGGGTCGAAGACCCCCTGTTATATACCGGCGGTGTTCATCGATCGCAAGAATGACTCATTATTCTTTGTTTTTCGCATTTTGTCAATCATCAACTCAGTCATTTCAGTATCTTCTAAGGAATTAAGTGCATTCCTCAGAATCCACATCTTACTGATCTCGTTCTCTGCAAGCAGCAGCTCCTCTCTTCTCGTGCCTGAACGCTTCAGATTGATGGCAGGATAAACCCTTTTATCTGCCATTTTCCGATCAAGGATGATCTCATTGTTACCGGTACCTTTGAACTCTTCAAAGATCACTTCATCCATACGAGAGCCGGTCTCTATCAGTGCAGTAGCAACGATTGTCAGACTTCCGCCATTCTCGATGTTACGTGCAGACCCAAAGAACCTCTTTGGTTTATGCAATGCATTCGAATCAACACCACCAGAGAGGATTTTACCTGAAGTAGGTACAGTCTGGTTATATGCTCGTGCCAGTCGAGTGATCGAATCAAGCAGGATAACCACGTCACGTTTATGTTCGACAAGACGCTTTGCCTTTTCAATGACCATCTCTGCAACAGACACATGCCTTGAAGCCTGCTCGTCAAAGGTTGATGCGATAACCTCTCCCTTCACACTTCTCCTCATATCAGTGACTTCTTCAGGTCGTTCATCTATTAGGAGCACAATCAATTCTACTTCCGGATGGTTCTCCGAGATTGCATTGGCAATCTTCTGGAGAAGAACAGTCTTACCTGTTCTTGGAGGTGATACGATAAGTCCCCGCTGCCCCTTTCCTATCGGACAGAAAAGATTGATGATTCGCATTGATACATCAGAGACTTTTGTCTCAAGATTCAGCCGCTCATCAGGATAAAGCGGAGTCATACTATCAAAATTAACACGTGTCTGAGCGACACTGGGGTCATCATTATTCACTGTCTCAACACGAAGCATGGCAAAGAACCGCTCGGAATCCTTTGGAGGTCTGATCTGTCCATAGACAGTATCACCGGTCTTCAAGTTGAACAGTCTTATCTGTGAAGGAGAGATGTAGATATCATCCTGTCCAGGAAGATAACTGTTCTGCGGTGAACGCAGAAATCCATATCCGTCAGGAAGGATCTCCAATGAACCATAGGCGACTATGCTCCCACCTCCTTTGGTGTGCATTTTCAGTATCTCTACGATAATCTCCTGCTTTTTCATTGTCAACAACGGTTCGATCGGCAGACCTTGCTCCGTCGCAATATCACGAAGTTCTGGTACGGTCATATCGGTAAGTTCGTTTATGCCTAACTTGACCCCATGGACATCCAGTTTGTTCGGCACATCAAACATATCCGGTTCTCGTTCACTCATAACCTGATCGTTGTTATTTGTGTTTCTTCGTTTCTGATGATTGTTTTTTGAAGATCTATGGTACTTCTTTGAATTGTTATTCGTATTCTGCGGTTGATGACGCTGTAGATTCTTATTTGTAGTATTATCACACGCTTTAGATCGTTGACTGCTATGTGATGTATTCTCAGTCTGTGCTGGTGCTAATGCAGCGGAATAATTCTGGACACCTTTCAATTCTCCTTTTACGGCTTTTTCGCTCTTAGCAGCTACAGGGGTCGGGGTACTCAATGTATGAGATTTGTCCACATTTGGATCATTCTTGTATTTGGTCTTTGATTCTTTCACTTTTTCAGTAGAAGTCTCTTCAGTAACCGGGATATCACTTGACTGTTCCCTACTCGAACTATTCTTTGTTCGTTTCACAGTTTCTTGCCTCTTTGGTTTCGCTTTCACAGGAGCCTTAGCGGATAGAACTATTTCAGTACTCTTCTGTACCTCGAAAGTAGTATCCGATGTCCCTATGACTACTTTTTTTCGTGGTTTTCGCCGTGTGATAACACGTTTCTTTGGACTCTCATTTGGACTCACAAGGGTAAGTTCCAATTGTTTGATCCTCTTAGAAGATCCCTTAGGATAATCAGCAGAGCATGATTCCTCTGCTGGAGTGTTTGTTTTTACAGGTTTTGATGTAGGATCTGACTGTTGTACCGCCACATCCGCATCTTGAATTTCTTTTAGCATGAAACTCCATTCTCCAACTATTTCACGTTTAATTGTGTTTAAATAAATAAGATTGTTATGCAGTATGATTAACTTAGTAAAGAATAATCAAAGACAAATCGTTTATATCCAAGAATACACGTGCATTTCCATTGATACATTAAATATATTGCCACTTCTTAACAATGTCAAGCAGCTTTTTACCCATAAGGTACTGTTCCAGTAATAAAATAGCAGAAACCGCCGCTCTACGACGTATAGAATCACGTGAGAATGGACGAAAGGAGAGCTGTACTTGCTCAGAAAGACGTCCAGGTGATGCAAAACCGAACCAAACCAAACCCACGGGTTTCTTCACACTACCCCCGGCAGGACCGGCAATCCCTGAGATGCTGAAAGCCACATCTGCACCGGAGTGCTGAAGGATACCTTCAGCCATTTGGGCTGCACACGCTCTGGATACGGCACCTTCAGTCTCGAGAATCTGATGGTCAACATGGAGGATCCTCTCTTTTGCCTCATTCGCATAGGTCATCAGAGATCCCCATACAAACTGAGAACTGCCAGGTCTGTCGGTTAATAATTTTCCTACAAGTCCTCCCGTACAAGACTCTGCACCAGCGATCATAGCTGATCGCTTTTCCAACTGGATATACAGTAAATCTACTGCTTCTAAGTCTCCCTCTCGAATCAGATACGGACCAATCTCTGCACGCAGCTGCTTGTATACAGCTCGTCGTATAGTGTCGGTACCTCCCTGCAGATGAAGACTAATTCGATAGGGTTGTACCCTGGTTCCCCATGCAGGGATCTGCTCTTCGGCAAGATGCAGCTCCCCGGCAACGCGAGTCACCGCGAAAACGCAAACTTCTTCCAACTGAGATTCCGGAATAAGAAATACCGATAGTTCCAATCGCTCTTCCGGTCGTTTCCCTCCAAGAAATCGCGCTAGATCAGGAAGAACCTGGTCTTTCCACATCGTCACCATCTCATGAGGAGGTCCGGGCAGTGCATAGATCTCTCCGTCTCTGCAGAATCCAGGAGCAGTACCTACCGCATTCGGAACGACTCGGAATCCTTCAGGAATCATGACTTGTCTAAGGTTCGCTTCATTCATGTGATCTCCAACGATCGAGATCAACACATCTTTCGCATCTTCATCGACGATAAGTTGAAGATCATAACTAGAGGCAATAGCATCTCTGGTGATATCATCAGAGGTTGGTCCCAAACCACCTGTGGTAATAATCAGATCAACACTGGCAACCAGTCTCTTCAACACTTCTGCGATAGCCCCATTATCGGGGACTATGGTGATCTCCTGCACCTCATATCCAAGACGAGTGAGATCGGCTGCAATGATCTGCCCGTGCTTGTCTTGTATGATACCACGGACTAACTCACTTCCAATGATGCAAATAGCAGCATGCTTCATTTACACAGATCCCCTCGTATGAACTCGAGAAATAATCCGATAGAGGCTCCCTCCCGTTAAAAGTATTAAGGATAACCAAAAAAGCAACTTGGGAAACCAGTCAACATAACGGGTATAGATAGTATTTGAATAAGTATAGATTGGTACTTCAGTGTTAAGATAGCCTTTCTTGAATGGTTCCATCATCGCCAGGATCTTTCCAGACGGGTCTATGACACAAGACATCCCGGAATTTGTCCCTCGTATGACACTTCTGCGGTTCTCAACCGATCGAAACACAGCCATAGCCAGATGCTGCATCTCTGCAGGAACAGAACCCGACCATGAATCATTCGTCATATTCACGATCACATCAGCTCCAGATGATACAAATGCCGCAGAGAGACAGCCGAAGATATCTTCAAAACAGATAGGAGTCGAAAATCTAACACCATCATTAGTCTCAAAGACCACCGGTTCAGTTCCCTTCTCCCAGAAGTGATATTTATGTTCACGAAGTATCTTATAGATTCTAGGTAAAGTCTTCTTATAAGGAAAGTGTTCTGTCATAGGAACCAGATGCTGCTTACGATAGGTTTCCTTAAGCTTCCCGTTCTCGTAGAGGATGACTGCATTATAATCAACTCGATTATAGCTGCCGTCAGGGTTGACTGCCGGTAAACTCTCATCTGCTTTTCGTCCATCATCATTACCTGTAAGCAGCGGTATCGGAAGTTCCTGTGCAAAGTCGACAAACTCCTTAACCAGACCATAGGTCTGAGGATCTGTCTTATAGGTACTATGCCAATAGACTGCAGGTACGAAAGCTGTCTCTGACCAAATAAGAATCTCCGGATCTCCATGAGCTAAGGCTTCTAAAGATAATCGTCTCAAATTATTAAAGTTTCTCTGATAGGTAGTAAAGCCGCCTTTCCATGAATCAGCATTATGCTGTATCAACGCAATACGCCATTGCCTATCTGGTTTTTGTCTTTTCTGGTCAGCTATAGCCAGAAACCCGAAGGTCATGACAGCGATAAAAAAGACGATGTAACTTATCCAAACAATTCGGTATGTACGAAAGAATCCACCCACACCATCCCTTGACCAGACAATACTGCCGTTCAGTATATCTCCAAGCAATCGACCTAATAAGACTGAAGGGAAGATCGTCATCAAGGTCACACCCCAGACCCCAAAGATCGAAGATATCTGGATAAAAGGAAGAAAACGGTATTGGGTATATCCCAGTATGCCATAGGCATAGCCGAAGAACCCCTTGGTTCTCAGGTACTCATAGGCAATCCATATCATTGCCTGCACCAGATATCCGTGTTTTGGAAATAGTCTATCAGCTAACTTCAACGCCGGGAACAGAGCCAGCATATAGGTACTGAATACCAAGGGAGAGATAAATATAGCAAGGGGATGGAAACTAGACAGCCAGTAGTTGAATAGAAGATAGCATGTCAATCCATGAAACCAGCCATAGAACCAGACGACTTTCCATGGAGCATTACGAATAACAGCAAATAAGGGGATAAGTGCCACAAATCCAAATATCCCAATACCATTCTCTGAAATAAAACCGGGAAATGCCGCAGAGAAAAAAAGATCTGAAAGTAACAATAATAGAACCTCAGACCAATAGGTCGTGAGATTTCGAGTCTTTCGAGTCAATGTAATCTCATTATTTATCATAATCTTACTCTTGATGAATAAACGATGCCTGCTATAATTATTTTCGCAGATTCCAAGCAATATCTTTCAGCTCTTTACCAGGTCGGAATATCGCCACACCATGAGTGTTCACTGATACGATTTCTCCAGTCTTTGGATTTCTTGCCCGTTCACGGCCTTTTCGCGTTCTGATCTCAAAGGTCCCAAGTCCTCGCAATTCGATCACTTTATCATCCTCGAGACCGGTTTTCAATTCAACGAAAAATTCGTCAATAACCTGATGAACTTCAGTTCGATTTAATCCAAGATTTTCGTGAAGATGCTCTATTATTTCTGCTTTTGTTAATTTTCGGGATATCATAATCCCTCCTTATCTAATCTAAAGTCGCAAATCCATGCTTGTATACTGTGTACACAGCAGTACAGCAAGTAACCGATAATATCCTTCGTCAGTCACACAACACTTTTCGTACAGAATAACGGACTGATCATTCCTTATCTACATAATCATGTTACTGTTGCAAAACCAGTTAAGGCTCATGTAATATTATTGTACATTGCTGTGAGTCTTGACTTCTTCCTTGCAGCTGTATTCTTATGATACAGACCTTTGCCTGCATAGGTATCAATCAGTTTAACGACCTGATTCAACTCAGTAGAAGCTTTCATTGCTTCTTTCTCTTCAACTGCTGTCATGAATCGCCTAGTAGCGGTTCGTATAGTGCTTTTAGCTCTTTTATTCTGTTCTCGACGAGCTATATTCTGTTTTTGTCGTTTTATTGCCGACTTGTTTCCAGCCACGGATGTACCTCCAAAAAAAATATCTCACCAATTTAACGTATTCATTAAGCCTTCCTATGTTTACAGGAAACCTAACGGTTAGAAAAAATACCACACAGATCAGAACCTGTCAATGACAGTTATCTCATTATACTAACAAAACTTCTTCTATATATTTCTTATCGACGTCCCAATGCCCAGTGTCTTTATTAAGAGTCACCTTTTCAAAGGGAATTGTCAACATCCTTCCATCAAAAGTCGTCAGATAAAACATTTTAGAGAGAATATTCACCTCACTGATCTTCACCATCTCTTTTTGGATATTCAATTTGCTTCCGACAGACGGCAACCTGGACTTCTCCTCTTTGTAGAAATCATACTCATAGGCCAAACAACAGAGAAGTCGCCCACAAGGACCAGAGATCTTCATAGAATTGAGTGAAAGGTTTTGTTCTTTTGCCATCTTGATAGATACCGGTTTCAAATGATCAGTCACACCATGGCAGCAATATTCCCTGCCGCATACACCCACACCTCCAAGCACACGTGATTCATCACGCACTCCTATTTGTCGCAACTCTATTCGCATACGAAAGACCATCACTAGATCCTTCACCAATGCTCTGAAATCAACACGATTTTCGGCAGTGAAGAAAAAAAGAAGCTTGTGTTCACACAACAAATAATGTGCAGCTACAAGTTTCATATCAAGTTTGTGATAGAGAATCTTCTCTTTGCAGATCTCAATTGCCTTTTTCTCTTTTTCCTTATTCTCCTCATAATGATCCCTGTCGTATGCATCAGCTACCCGTTCAATTAAGTTTAACGATTTCAACGAGTCATCACGTTGTTTCCGCTCCTGAGCCAAAGCCTCTTGAAAGAGTTCATCACGTTCACGTGCGATCTCCTCATCCACAGTGGAGAGGACAGGGATATCCTTCTTAGGTTCAGCAGGTTCCTCTTGAGTCAGCATACTCTCATGGTGAGAACAAGCAACACAAGGTATATCTAAATCGATGAAAGGGGACGGCTCTATCTCCGCTTCAAGCTCTTTGACAGTCGCTGAAAGCATCTTTGATCGTATAAACCCAAGCACTTTCCCCATATCCAGACCGTACCTGGTAGGAACTACGACAACCTCCCCCTGTGCGATCTTTTCATCACTACCACAGATATAGGTCTCACTTGTCTTCGGATTCTTAGTGAGATAGACATATTTCGGTGCATGCTTTGTTTTTGACTGCTCAGAAGGATTATTCTGTGTGGATTGTTTATGATCCTGCCGATCCACGCTAGAACCGTGATTCTGCTGACGAGATCCTTTATCACCTCTGAATGATGCACCTCTCTGTTTTTTGGCTGTTCTATTCTTATTTTTCCTATGATTATTTGAATTCTTATTTTTCCCCATAAATAAACAACTACTCTTTATCATACAAAACTATTTTCGCTGGCAGAAGTCTCAAAGAACAATGGTATAGTAATTCACCCAGTAGGAATAACACACTATAACAGGTCCTATACTCTCTATCTATATAAGTTTACAACTACGTCAGTATTGATGATATATTTCTATTTTTTTCATATAAATATACTATATATATATGTATGTATAAAATCCTCTCTACGCTACCACGATGAGAAATAATTGTCAAATATAATGTCAAGCGGATGCGATAATGTGCTTTGAGTCCTTTTCCTGAAGAAAGGCTTTCCCTTGGCATTATCCTGGGAACAACTGTTCTTTTTCCGTTTTTCCGTAGATTCCATGGGTGGCTTTTCTGTATTTTTGTAGCCGCTTTGGTTCGGTTTCTTGAAATACGTGGTACGGGAACATAGGGACACAGCATTGACTGGAATGCTGGAAGGGAGACAATCTGGTTTTACGTATGCTTCCTTTTAGGAGTACTCCGTCTCTTTCGGGCTCTTGTAATACGGTGCGAGGCTCTTCATCAGTGCATCATTTTCCTTGAACAATTTCTGCTTTTGGAAGCTCAAGGGATGATTCGCGGGCATCTTCGGCCTCACAGGCTTTGGCTTTGGCCTTGTATCCTCCGGGTCTGCCTGCGGCGAGAAGTCATGCCGGTCCGGGATCTTCTCCAGTGCATAGTACTTGTGATCCCTTGTGGCAAACAGGGACCCGTCGAGCAGACGGGCGACCGTGCCCCTGGTATGGTAGGGAAGAGCAATATGCCTCCCCTTTTCGTCGAACAGAGCCATGTAGGTATCATTCCCCTTGTTCACGGTGCGTTCGCACAGCACTGTCAGGGTGTTCCTGATCGCTTCTGCAGAGCATGCCGCGAACACGGACGCTATGGTTCTCCTTTGGCCCTCGATATAGTTCACAGTCATAGCCGAAAAGACCATTGAAATACGGTATGAACGTGGACTGGAGATATTCATTGGCCTTTCTCAGGATAGTGATCTTTTCCATGGAGAGTCTGAAAGGCAGAGGGTCGGGGTTGGCCCTTTCCACCCTCGGCTTGAAGTCGGCACCCGAGTTGCAGGTAAGTTCTATGCCCAGGCGATTACAGGTATAGGCAAACTGGGTCATCGTATCCTTCTCGGACCGAGCATCTCCTTCTGGTTGTATATGGACACACGGCCCGTTTGTCGGTGCATATCCACAGGGGGATCCTGTAGTTCGTAAGCATTTGCTCCATCAGCTTATAGTAACCATGCAGCATCTCCTCCTCCAGCCAGAGAATCACGAGAAAGCCCGAGGCGTCGTTGATGCAGGAGTACAGGGTATACACAAAACATTCTCTCTCCACCTTTGACCCAACAAAGGTCGATGCACCCATCTCCAGCCGTTCGCCGAAGTATTTCGATCTTGGCTTTAGGGGATGTTTCCATGCCCCATGGTTCCCTCTTGTTCCAGGGAAGCGAGAGCCTCCATTTTCTCTCGGGTTATCTCCTGGACCTTTTTTAGCCCCCTGAGTATCTTTTTCAGCTTTTTCCTAGTTTTCCTCTTGCACTTCAACGAAAGGATGCCTTCGGCAAAGCATCTTTTCCGTACGCATGAGGAGGAAATGGTGATATGGCCGTATTTCTGCATAAGCCGGCACAATTCGGTAAAGTTGCACCCGGACATCTCATGCTCCTGAATAGACTCCATGATTCTAGAGAAATCGACCTCGTTGGAGGGAATCCTGTCCATGTTCCCGTGGACAAAACACTGCTGGCTACGACTCCTGTAGTCCATGACCTTTCTCTCGACGGTCTTCCTGTGTAACCCGGGTTTCAGGGAAGCCCGGTATTTGTGTGTCTTCCCCTCAACGCTGTCCCTGATCACTTGCATAGATTTCTCATCCCAGCACATAATGAAACCGCCTTTATTTGGGTTGGTTCTTCTGTCTATCAAAACGTTGGGAACCAACCCCTTTTCCTTTCTTTGGAATATACCATAAATCTGGTAATGATCCCTCCACAAACAGCAAATGAGACAAAATCCCTTCCGCCTGTCTAAGACATTATGACTTCCCGATGAGAGGCGGATGAGAAATAATTGTCAAATATAATTGACGATTCGACAACTAAGTGTTATTCTTACATCGTGTTTCAATCGGACAACAAATCTTAAATTTATCAAATGGTTAGGTAACATGCAGTTTTTTGATACTCATGCTCACATTGGTCTGATCCATGAAGATCAGATAGAACAGTTGCTAATTATTCAGAGAGCTAAACGTGCACATGTAAGGCATATTGTAAGCATCTGCAATAGTTTAAGTGACTTCTTTCACATCTACGACAACCTCATAACTGCTAGAGACGTCTACCATGCCGTTGGAGTATCTCCATCTGAAGTGGCAAATCCCGGACTCAACTGGGAAGATAAAGTTATTAAGGGGTCAAATTTTGATCGTGTCGTTGCAATAGGAGAGATCGGTCTGGACTACTACCGAAAATTCGGTGATAAGAAATCACAGATAGAACTGTTCATCAGACAGATAGATATCGCTAACGATCTGGGCAAACCAGTCATCATACACAATAGAGACGCAGGTCAGGATATACTGAGCATACTGCGTGACCGTCCAATAGCACAGGGAGGGATTCTCCACTGCTATTCTGAAAACTGGGAATATGCAAAACAGGCTCTTGATCTGAATATGTATATCTCTTTTGCCGGTAATGTCACATATAGGAATGCAAGGAATCTGCACGAGACTGCAGCAAGACTCCCGTTAGACAGAATACTCATAGAGACAGAAAGCCCATTTATGGTACCTTCCCGTTATAAGGGGAAAAGAAACAAACCGGCATATCTCAGTGAAGTAGCACAGACAATCGCCGACATTAGGGAACAGCCGATCGAAGAGGTCGCAGAGGCACTCTACGCTAACAGTCTTCGTATCTTCAAACTTTCTGAAGACAAATAGAGCACCTTGAAAGCTATATGGAAACATCATCACGACTCTATCATCCAGTAAAGATCGGGAATTTTATCACATCGGGAAATCTCTTTCTTGCACCCCTTGCCGGATTCACAGACAGGGGATTCCGTGAGATATGTATACGTGAAGGGGCAAACCTCACCTATTCGGAAATGGTATCAGCAGAGGCTGTTGCACGAAAAAATCATAAGACGGATCTTCTGATGCGAAGGGCTCCTTCCGAAGAGTACTTCGCCATACAGCTCTTTATGTCTCAACCCGAGGTCGCACAACGTGCAATCGCCTCAGTTATGAGATTCTCGCCGACTCTTATCGATATAAACTGTGGGTGTCCTGTTCCAAAAGTGGTCAAGACAGGTGCTGGTTCTGCTTTGCACGACTCTCCGGAAACCGTAAGGAAGATCGTCTCGATACTCGTGAAAGAATCAGGAATCCCGATTACGGTAAAGATCCGATTAGGATTGGATACTTCAAGTATGAACTACCTCGAGATGGCTGATGCAGCTATTGCTGGTGGTGCTTCTCTTATTTCAATGCATGCAAGGACCCGTATGCAGGGATATTCAGGAACTGCAAAGTGGGAACATCTCACACGACTGAAGGAACATGTATCTATCCCTGTGTTCGGATCCGGAGATCTTTTTACGCCTGAGGATGGGAAGAAGATGCTTGAAAAAACAGGAATAGACGGTATTATGTTTGCCCGCGGGGCTGTGGGAAATCCGTTTATATTCTCACAGACTCATAGCTACCTTACTACGGGTGAATATCCTTTAGCTCCGACGATGGAGACTCGCTACCGAAGGCTCTTTGAACAACTTGATATCTCTATTGCAGACAGGGGTGAAGAAGCCGCCTGCAGAGAGATGAGGAAACAAGTCTGTGCTTATACAAAGGGAATTCCCGGAGCTGCTTCACTGCGATCAAAGATTGTTCATGCAAAAAGCCGTAATGACTACTTGGAAATTCTACATCTTGACCAATAATCATCTGAATGATAGTGTTTTCACATATCTCATGAACTGCTGAACGTAATTTCAACGTAGTGAAGTACTGAAAGGAGAAACCATATTTGAAAATCTTGGTATTGGGCTCTGGGGCAAAAGACCATGCAATCACTTGGAAATTCTCAAAAAGCAAACGTCTTACTGGGCTCTATATAGCACCCGGTAATGCTGGAACCGCATGTCTGGGCATAAACCTAACTGAAGTTGATCCGTCAGACCCGCAGGCTGTTCTGGATGCTTGTTTGAAGTATGATATCGACTACGTCTTTGCAGGGACAGAAGCCCCTTTAGCTTCTGGAGTTGTTGACCAACTATTAGCAGAGGGTATACAGGCTTTCGGAGCAACAAAAACTGCTGTAAAACTTGAAGGGGATCGTTCGTTCGCTCGTAACTTTACCAAGCGCCATAATATACCAATCCCAGAACACTATGTTGCAAGTACGATAGAAGAACTCTCTTCCTATATCATACAATATCCACATAGGCGATTTGTCCTCAAAAAGAATGGCCTTTCACCTAGCCGAATCATGATAGATTCGGCAGATCCAGAACTTTTAATGACTTTCGGGAAACAGCTTCTTGAAAACGATGAGGTTCACATCGAGGAGCATCTTAAGGGAATGCCTATTACCTTGACTATCCTCACTGATGAGAATGGCTATCTCCTCCTACCAGTCAGTTCTGATTACACAAAGGCAGATGAACATGACACTAGTGCTGCTACCGGAGGAATGGGTTCGATCTGTCCGGTTCCCGTCCTGAACGATAACACAAGAAAGCAGATAATCGATACCATTGTCTCTCCAACGCTTCTCGGCTTACAACAAGAAGGACTCTCCTACAAGGGAGTACTCATCTTCAGCCTTATCCTTACCGAAAGCGGTCCTAAACTTGTTGATTACCATGTCAGGTTCAACGATCCGGCAACACAGGCGATGCTTCCTCTGATACAATCAGATTTCATTGATATACTTGACGCCATGGGGCAGCAGCATATTGCTGATTATCATCTGAAGATATCGAATAAGACGGCAGTAGCTGTCGTTGTTGCCAGTAGGGGCTACCCGGGAAAACCAGAGATCGGCAAAGAGATATTTGCTCCTGCATACGTTTTCAGTAATATGGTCATTGACCAGTCTATCGTCTTCTCTGGAGCTGTAACTCGACAGCAGGGAAAACTGATTACTGACGGCGGTCGTTGTTTTTCGGTTGTCGGTCTTGGAGCGAATATTCTAGAAGCTAATGAAGCCGCATATTCCAACATCTCAGAGATAAAGTTTGATGGAGCCTGGTATCGAAAGGATATCGGCAACCAATTCTTTGAAGAATAGCAGATCCCTCCGATAGTCAGTCATAAAAAAGACGATATCTTTTTAGTGGATATCGTCTTTTTAGCATACTAATATATGGTTAGAATATTGTTAGAATTTTTTACCACGACGTACCTCATACAACAGGATCCCTGCTGCAACCGAGACATTGAGTGAGTCAATATGACCAGCCATCGGGATTGCAATGATCTTGTCGCAAGTCTCTTTGACAAGACGCCCCATCCCGTCTCCTTCAGATCCAAGAACAAGACCAACACGTCCAGTCATCTTGACACTATATAGAGCATCTCCACCCATATCAGCACCATAAAACCAGAAGCCCTTCTCCTGCATCAGCTGCATCTCTCGAACGAGGTTCTTCACTGATATCACCGGGACATATCGAGACGCTCCGGCAGAGACTTTCATAACAGTCGTTGTCTGTCGGGCACTTCTTCTCTCAGGGACCAAAACCAGATCAACACTGAACAGATCAGCACTTCGAAGGATAGCTCCAAGATTCTGAGGATCAGTGATACCATCCAAAACAAGCACCAGAGCATCTTTCCTGTCTCCAAGCTGTTCAAGATAACCTTTCATATCAAGTTTGACTGACGATACCGGTTTGGGGTTGTAGAGCAACACTGCACCCTTATGTTTGGCTCCCCTTCCGACCATCTTGTCAAGTTCTGATCCTGGGACACGTTTAACACGTACATCACCCTTTTCTGCGATCTTCTCAAGACTACTGTTCCGTTTGACCGGCTTCTCATCTATATAGAGCAGTGATGAAGACCCTGCAGTCTTAAGAGCTTCCTCGATAGGATGATATCCAATAATTAATTCTGACATATTTTTTATAGCTCCGTTAGTGGTACAGGATCAGGTCTGCCATCTTCACCAATAACATCAGCTAATTCCCGCAAGAGTACTTTAGCTTTTGATGAAACTCGTTTTGGAATCTGGATATGCAGTTTAATGTACATATCCCCGCGTTTATCTGAATTATGAAGATAGGGTACTCCGCGGTTTCTCAAACGCAGGATCTTTCCGTTCTGAACTCCCGAGGGAATCTTGATCTTCACTCGCTTATCATCGATCGTGTTCACTTCAATATCAGCACCTAAAGCTGCCTGTGTTAACGATATAGGGATGACACAATAGATATCATTCCCGTCTCTCTCAAAATACTTGTGAGGACGCACGGTAACATAAACATAGAGATCACCTGCAGCCCCGGCATTGCGACCTGTATTCCCCTGCCCAGGTATATTGATCCGTTTACCCGACTCTATACCTGCAGGAATAGTTACCTTTATATTCTGCTGCTTCTTTGCTAACCCAGTTCCCCGGCAATGAGTACAGGGATTCTCAATGACATATCCTTCACCATTACAGGTTGGGCAGGTAGATGCTATGGAAAAGAATCCTGAATTCCTTCGTACCTGACCGGTTCCGCCGCAGCTGGGACATACCTTTTTACCGGATCCACCGGTTCCCTTACATGAAGAACATGTTACGTCTCTCGTATAAGAGATATTTACTTTTGCCCCGAATACTGCATCGGTAAAACTTATATCAAGATTATACCGTAAATTAGAACCGTGGTTTGAACCACCATAACCCGATGCTGAACGCCTACCGCCCCCGCCGCCTCCGAAGAAGGAGTCAAATATCCCACCTCCG
>CAYYPJ010000008.1:0-7230 GCA_964473495.1 uncultured Spirochaetales bacterium | reverse complement strand
CGAGTAGTCATGAGCACCACCGTTCAGTCCCTCAACACCGGCAAACCCAAACTGGTCATAGGTCTGACGCTTCTGAGCATTACTGAGTACCTCATAGGCTTCAGTGGCTTCTTTGAATGCATTCTCAGCTTTTTTATCGTCAGGATTCCTATCGGGATGGAACTTGATCGCAAGTTTACGATAGGCCTTTTTAATCTCGTCAATGGAAGCCCCTTTCGGGACTCCCAATACTTCATAATAATCTCGCTTGCTCAAGATTCAAGACTTCCTTTATAACTATTTATCATCATCAACGACTTCAAAATCCGCATCTTCTATATTGTCATCACTCGAAGAAGAATCAGTCCCTTTTGATGATGCATCAGGTCCTGCACCGGCAGTACTACCAGATCCATCCTGACCATTCTGATCAGGAGCAGCCTGTTTGTAAACCTCTTCGGCAAGCTTATATGCCGCTTTCTGCAATGTTTCCATCTTGGCCTTTATATCTTCGACATCACCATCTTTAAGTGATGATTTCAATGCCTCATCGGCCTGTTTGATAGCACTCTTATCTTTATCTGAAATCTTATCACCATAATCATTCAAAGACTTCTCTGTCGAATAAATCAGGTTATCAGCCTGGTTTCGAACCTCGATTTTCTCTTTCTCAGCATTATCTTCCTCAGCATGAAGTTCTGCATCTTTGACCATCTTCTCAATCTCAGCATCAGAGAGACCGGCAGAAGATTCAATCCTGATCTTCTGTTCTTTACCAGTACCAAGATCCTTAGCTGATACGTGTACAATCCCATTTGCATCGATATCAAAGGTGACTTCAATCTGGGGGACACCTCTTGGAGCTGCAGGAATACCGATCAAATCAAAATTCCCCAACGTTCTATTCTGGCTTGCCATCTCTCGTTCACCCTGCATAACATGAATCGATACTGCAGTCTGATTATCAGCAGCAGTCGAAAATATCTGACTCTTTCTTGTAGGGATCGTGGTATTCCGTTCAATCAGTTTTGTAAAAACCCCACCGAGCGTCTCAATCCCAAGTGAGAGCGGTGTGACATCAAGAAGTAATATGTCCTTCACATCGCCGCCAAGGATACCCCCCTGGATAGCGGCACCCATAGCCACTACTTCATCCGGGTTCACGCTCTTATTGGGGTTCTTCTTGAAGATCCTCTTGACCAATTCCTGCACAGCAGGGATTCTTGTGGAACCGCCAACGATAATGACTTCATCAACATCAGTTGGAGAGAGACCTGCATCTTTAAGAGCTTTAATACAGGGATTCTTTGTTCTTTCTACAAGCTCTTTTGTCATCTGTTCGAACTTAGCTCGTGTAAGCGAATACTGGAGGTGTTTTGGTCCTGAAGCATCTGCAGTAATGAACGGGAGGTTTATATCTGTCTGTTGTCGACTTGAAAGTTCGATCTTAGCTTTCTCTGATGCCTCTTTCAGTCGCTGCAATGCCATCCTATCTTTAGAGAGATCAATTCCATTATCTTTCTTGAAAGACTCGATCAACCAATCTATGACCTTCTGATCAAAGTTATCACCACCTAAGTGAGTATCACCGTTAGTAGACTTTACTTCAAAGACTCCATCACCAAGTTCAAGGATTGAGACATCAAAGGTTCCTCCGCCTAAGTCATAAACAGCGATCTTCTCATCTTTTGTCATATCTTTTCCGAAACCATACGCAAGTGATGCTGCGGTAGGTTCGTTCACAATACGTTTTACTTCAAGTCCGGCAATTCTCCCTGCATCTTTTGTTGCCTGTCGCTGAGCATCGTTAAAATATGCAGGAACGGTGATCACTGCTTCCGTCACACTCTCTCCGAGATAATCTTCAGCAGTTTGTTTCATCTTCTGCAATATTGCTGCTGAGATCTCTTGTGGTGAATATTTTTTACCCTGTGCTTCTACAAGTACTTCCTTACTCGAAACCTTTTTTACTTTATAGGGTACCATGGAGATCTCTGATGGGATCTCACCATATTTTCTTCCCATAAATCGTTTGATGGAGAAAATCGTATTCTCCGGATTGGTGACAATCTGGTTCTTTGCAGGCTGACCGATAAGTCGCTCACCTTTTGAGGTGAATCCTACAATTGAAGGAGTCGTTCGTTGTCCTTCAGAATTCTGAATAACGACAGGTTCCCCCCCCTCCATCACTGCAACGCATGAATTTGTTGTTCCAAGGTCAATTCCTATGATCCTTCCCATTATATCATCTCTCCTTCCACTATTGGTAGTTTGTAATATTTCCTATAGTTGATAACTATGTATTGTCCGTCTCTGAAACAGCCGCAACAATAGGCTTACCGACTTTTACTTTCGCATGTCGTATAACCCGATCATGCAGAATATACCCTCTCTGATAATCTTCTAAAACTGTCTCGGTAGTACATTCCGGAGTCTCTTCCAACATAAGAGCCTCATGTTGTTGAGGATTAAACTCCTTCCCGACTACTTCCATACGCTTTAGTCCCCAATTGTTCTCTAACATACCGGCAAACTGTTTCTCTATGAGCTTGATGCCAGAGAGAAAACTCTCAAAGTCACTTGAATTCTCTGCAGAATCAATTGCTCGTTCAAAGTCATCAATCACTGCAATCAAATCTTTCAGTAGGTTTGTATTTGCATATTTGATCGAATCTGCTTTCTCACGAAGCATTCGTTTTCTAAAGTTCTCAAAATCTGCCTGCTTTCGCAGATATCGCTCTTTATATTCCTTCACCTCTTTCGTTAACTTTATGATAGTTTCCTGCAGTTGGTCAATCTCATCAATCTCATCAATCTCATCTACTTCTTTTACTTCATCTACTTCTTTTACTTCTTTTACTTCTTCTACTTCTTTTACTTCTTTTACTTCTTCACAACCATCGATATCTTCAACCGATCTCTGATCGGCAGGAATCTTCTGTTCAAGCACTTCTTCTGTAGAAGTTGCCTCTTTCTTCTCTTTCTCTTTCTCTTTCTCTTTCTTCTTAGCCATATTATCTCCCAGCTACACATATAACATGCCCAGGATACTCCCCTGAGCAAATGATTCATTCTATTCAAGTTTGTAGAATTCATCTCTTATTCTATGTTCATATAGAAATAGTACTGTTCCAACCGCATGCATAACATACTAAGAGCGTTTTGTTTACGTCAAGAGTTTTTTTTAGTTTAACAATAAAAATGATCAGTTTGAGAAATCAGAGAGCTCTTTGATCAGTGCTATCTCTCCTTTTGGTATATCAGTAAGTTCAGCTATCTCATTTATCGAGAAGCCCTCTTTCAAATGTTCCTCTACTATTGCTTTCTTATCGGGAGAGATCACTGACTCTGGTTCTTCAGCAAGAGAACCAGTATCTTCTTCTTCATCGTCAAAGATGATCTCATCATCGTCTTCATAGTAGATTTCATCAAGGATGTCTTCATCCTTCTCAACTTCCAACGAGTCTGAATCATCCCCAATCTCATCTTCCTCAGCCTCATCAAGAACTAATTCATCTCCACTTTCTTCCTCTTCGATTGTATCAATAACCGAGTTCTTGTCTAAATCCTCTTCCTCGTCCACATCTTCACCTATCTCCTCATCCAGAATGTCGAAAATATATGAAGAAGCTTCATCAGCGATCGGTTCATCGACAGAATCAGGAAGCACATCCTCATGGGAATCATCCGAAACACCGGTATCGTCAAATTCCTCTACTAACGAGGCTATCTCTGAATCAATATCCTTTAACCCCATACCCAATCCCGGTTCCGGGAATGGTATTGACTTGTTCACAGACACAGTAGAATTGTTACTTGACAACTCTTTAGATTCTTTAGGACTCTGAGATGCCTGACCTTTCTCTGCTATCACTGCAGCAAACTGGTCCTCTGCCTG
Organism: uncultured Spirochaetales bacterium; assembly: GCA_964473495.1. GTDB lineage: Bacteria > Spirochaetota > Spirochaetia > CAKZLE01 > CAKZLE01 > JAIPFY01. The sequence continues at coordinate 3,353 of CAYYPJ010000008.1, read as the reverse complement.
GAAGAGTTGTTCATGTATGCTCTCCTGTGCCTCAAGTACAACACGCTTCATCTTCTGTTCAAAAGCTGAGAGGGCATTATCATACTCCCTCTCAAATGATTGTTGAGCCAATTTGATACGACCTTCTCCAATGGCTGCGGTTCTGGTAAGCCTAGCAATGAGTTCTCTGCTGACAGAATCTTCTATCTCAGAGATCTTCTCTCCTTTGACTGTTTCAAACTGTTCATCTAACTGATCGATCGCATCCTTGAGAACCAAACGTTCACTTACCATTTCGGCAAGATCGTTCTTTATCTGATCGATCTCACCTAGATCACCTTTCAGAACGGTAAGCCGATCCTCTGCCTTCTCAGTGAGCATTGAGAGCTCTTTGAGTATCCTATGATAGTGAGTGATGTAGGTCTGTAGTTGTGTAAGATCGTCTGCATGCCCCTCAAGATCCTCAAGTGACTGATCTACGCGCATAAGCATATCACGTACTGAAGTCTCATGGGTATCAGCAGTCTTGGACATCTTATCAAATGATTCTTTGATAGTCGTATACCGCTCTTCCATCTGATGTCTCATTCGATCCATAAAGGTTTTCACCAGATAAATCTGCCGATCCTTCCTATCCTGAAATCGAAATAGCAGAATCACTATCAGTGTCACAAGGAACAGGACAATATCCAAGAGAACATACCACATAAGCAACCTCACCATGACTACTAGATCTTTTACCGAAAACACGGGCAGCATTCGCTACTCTTCATCGTTTATAAATATTCTCTTCCACAACTGATAAGTTGTCAATCATACGATGCTATACGGGATTTCCCCCGAAGAATCGCATTCTTATCAGCTCTGGGAACTGTTCATATGAACTGAAAATGATATCGGCATCCGGATAACGTTCACGAAGATGCTCTTTTCGAGCAACACCAGGATGCTGTATGAAAAGTGCTGTCTTCATACCAACCCTTTTGGCTCCCGCAATATCCTTTTCATAGCTGTTACCCACATAAATTATGCGACTCAGATCAGAAATCCCAAGTTTTCGAGCAAACGCCTCAAAGGGAGCTGGATGGGGTTTTAACTGCCCCGCATCCTCTGCACTATAGAGCATATCTATCCTACTCTCAACGCCTAAAGATGCCGGTTTAACTCCCGGCGGAAAATCAGAGAGAAGACCAATCTTCAATCCCATTATGTGTAATCGATCAAACGATTGATGAACCCCCTTGAAGGGCCTGACTCTGGAAAAGCTCTTTGTCCATATACTGTAGACATGCCGTTCAATACGCTCAAGCATTTTCTCTGTCCGCTGCTGACTCACAGGTTTCCCCATAGACTTCAGAATCATATTGGCCTGCAGTTCACGAAACTGGGAACGCGGATCTTCGACATTTGTATCAGATATCTCCGTGACGACCGACCGCACATCTCTTCGCATCTTACCGAAATGATACATCAGCAACGGATCACGAAAGAAAGAAGAAATAGAACAGATATACATCATCGATGCAGGATAAAGAGTCCCGTCAATATCGAATCCAACAGCATCGATACTCCCAATCATTCTCCTTTTCTTCTCCTTTCACGTATCATTACGTCCAACGGGATCGAGGTAAAACCAAGATCCCTTCTAATTGCATTCGTCATGTACTGGAGATACCCCTGAGGAAATCCTTTTGAGCGATTCACAAAAAACAGGAATTCTACAGGAGCTGTCCTTATCTGGGTACCATAGTATATCTTATAGAAAGACCTTGTCCCTCTTGGCGGTTCATAGTGTTCCAACCAATTCTGAAGGGATTTGTTCAACTTAGAAGTCTCAACACGAGTATTCAACTGTTTCCAGACTCCCCATACAGAACTCAATAGTTTTTCTAGCCCTTCCCCGGTTTTTGCTGAGATCGGGATAAGCGGGGCAAAAGAAAGAATAGGAAAAACAAAACGGGTACGATCCTTGATCGCATCCATCTGATTTGGCATTTCTTTTACGAGATCCCACTTATTCAATACGATCACAACCCCTTTCCCTTTATTGACAATGAGATTCGCAATCTTCTTATCTTGTTCGACAAGTCCTTCTGCAGCATCAACCATCAGTAGGATGACATCAGCCTCATCAATCGTCTTGATTGCTCTGTTTATTGAATAATACTCAATATCCTGATTGACCTTTTTCTTTTTGCGAATACCAGCAGTATCGAGTATAGTATAGGTTGTTCCTTTGTAGGAGAAGTCTGCAGTAACCACATCACGAGTCGTTCCCGGTCTCTCACTGACAATAGATACATCTTTACCAAGAAGTCTATTCATCAGTGTGGATTTACCGGTATTTGGTTTCCCCATGACAGCGATCTTGATCACACGATCATTCGTGAACTCAGGTTCTATACCATCATAAACAGAGAAGTCGATGACTTTCTCAAGTTCATCTTCAAGGGTATCAATTCCTATCCCGTGAGCTGAAGAAAGCCCTACTACCCGTTCATACCCATAAGAATAGTAATCCCACAGAAGATCCTCCCTCATCGGAGTATCAATCTTATTCACGGCAAGGATGATCTTCTTTGCATAGGGGCGTAAAGCCTTCATGAGATTCTCATCTTCCGGTGTTACCTCGGTTACGTCGAGCAGGAGAACGATCACATCGGCCTCTCTGAGTACATGATAGCTCTTGTCGGTGACAAGAGAGTCTAAACCCGTCTGATTGAGTTTCACCCCTCCGGTATCCACAAGTTCTACCATATTATCTCCGAGCATCCACGGTGCAAAGAGAAGATCTCTTGTCACACCGGGAACAGCATCAGTGATCGCTTTTCGTTTACGTATTAATCGGTTAAACAGGGTCGATTTCCCCACATTCGGTCTGCCGATAATGGCAACGGTGGGCATACTGCTATTTGTAATCGAATACTTCAAATCTTTCATTCATCCAGTTCCTAACGTATCTATTGATATCATGGTATGAGTCCATACGCATGATGACACTAACTAGTGCCTTTACTTCTTGCATGCTGACAGATCGTATGATCCGTTTCACTTCCGGGATCGCCGCTGGACTCATACTGAATTCATCGATTCCCAGTCCTAAGAGTACTACGGTATAGAATGGGTCTGCCGCCATCTCTCCGCACATTCCGACAGGGACTCCTGCCTTATGGCCTTTTTCAATGATCATCTTGATCATACGTAATATTCCTGGATGAAAAGGTTGATAGAGATATCCGATCTTTTCATTTCCTCGATCGACAGCGATCATATACTGAATCAGATCATTCGTTCCAATTGAAAGAAAATCGACTCTCTTCGCTATGATATCAGCAATGAGCGCTGCAGAAGGTACTTCAATCATAGAACCGAAC
>CAYYPJ010000007.1:0-25438 GCA_964473495.1 uncultured Spirochaetales bacterium | reverse complement strand
TTTCTCGCTCATAGATTTCTTCTCCTGTCAATTCTCTTTTCATGCGTTTGTCGTAGGCTTTTGATATCTCTTTTGCAAACCTTTCTGCACTGTGATACAATATATAAAGTAATTTATAATGCATGATCGTTAATGAGATCTGGTAGAGTGTGTATATGGTAGCTAGTTACAAATGAGCGATAAGAGATCTCTACCATATCTCATCAAATGTATCCGTCAGCTATATATGCAGGAGGTTGTCCTTGAAGACATATAGAATGAAATTGACCCATGAGGAAAAAGATGTTCTAGAGGGAAAACAGGGTGAAACCATGAGAAAAGCTCTTGAATCTGTCGTTTGGTACGGTGAGACATTCGATGCGGAGAGGCTTGCACCAATCGATCATGGAGGACATCTTGTTACATCCTTTGGTATACCCTTGCTCAAACCGGTGTTCAGCCTGATGGAAGAACTGATTGATGCCGGATTGACCACGAAAGAACCTTTTACTGTGGATCCGCGTCCAATGGATTTTAAACATGTAAAGACAAATATCATAGAGCAAGTGATCTTTAAGAAGGTGATGTACGGAAAGCAGAAAGAGTATGAGAAACAGTTGAAACAAGTGGGACTCAAAGACGATAACGCCTTTAGCTGCACTTGCTATATGGATGAAGTTGGTAATATCCCGAAGAGAGGAGATATCCTTTCCTGGGCAGAGTCTTCAGCAGTTGTCTACGTAAATTCAGTCCTGGGAGCTAGATGCAACCGAAATTCAGGAGTGATAGAACTCTTGGGGGGAATAACGGGGAAAGTCCCGGTCTTCGGATTACTTACCGATGAGGGAAGAAAAGCCGACTGGGTGATTGAACTGCGTACGAGCAGTATCCCCGAAGCACCAGTATTAGGTAGTGCGATAGGGCTGAAGGTGATGGAGGATGTTCCCTACATCATAGGACTTGACACCTATCTGGGAAAAGAGCTTACCCAAGATGCAAAAGACTACCTGAAAGATATGGGTGCTGCGACTGCAAGCAATGGAGCGGTTGGGTTGTATCATGTAGATGGTCTTACCCCTGAAGCAAAAGACCTCGGAAAAGAACTTGTACGTGAAGGCGCGAAACACTATATCATTGATGATGATGAACTTACACGTGTAAAGGATTCATATCCGATCATGTGGAAGAATCCTGATGCAAAACCTGCGAAGGCTTTTATCGGGTGTCCTCATCTTTCACAGAAACAGATTGGGACTTGGTTGGAACGATTGGAAAAGGCCCTGAAAGCTGCTGGTAAGAAACGTGTAGGTATTCAGACCGTGATGACTGCTGCTCCTGATGTAGTTGAAGCGGTCAAGAGAAAAAGTGATGTCATCGAGCGGCTTGCAAAGATTGGAGTTCAGGTATCTTCTATCTGTCCTTTGATGTATATGAATAACCCGCTTTGTGCAAAGAAAGCTGTGATCACCAATTCAAATAAATTGAGGACATACACAACTGCACGATATATCGGAGATGAACGTATGGTTCGTGTTCTGGTGAGGGGGAAGATCATATGAGTGAAAAAGAAAGAACGAGAACATTCATCGGTAGAGTGATAATAACGGGAACAGTACAGGCCCCTGCTGTTGTGACACATCAGGGTTTTAACACGCTTGCCTCGTTTCAAAAGAGTGCGATGGCCAAAAAAAGTGAGATGATCTGTTCAGATCAGAACAATTCAGATCTGTTTGGGAAGAATCTGACTGCCAAAGCGTTGTGTCTCCCCCAGACGATAGGTTCGACAACCGGGGGTATGGTGATACAGACTGTCGCTGATATGGGTGCTGCACCAGCTGCTTTTCTCTTCTCTCAATCGATTGATTCACTTGCGGCGGCAGGGGTCATCCTCTCTGCCGTCTGGGATGATCGGCAGATTGTGACAGTGGATAGATTAGGTGATGAGTTCCTGAACTATGTCGAAGATGGGATGCAGGTAGAAGTGAAGGAAGACGGCAGTGTTACCGTCTTTGGATAAGAGACGTAAAGTGATTGCTGCACGAGAAGAGGAGATACAGAATGAGTGATTACCAACAGCGAATGAAAGCGGTAATCGATAATCTGGGAACATGGTATGAAAACCCAGAATTAAAAGCGTACGGAGAGATGAGTGCGAAGCTGTACCCCTACACCAGCATGTTCTCTCCTATACAGATAAACAGCATTAGGATTAAAAATCGTTTGATTATGGGACCAATGGGTAATATATCCATGGCTGAAGAGTCAGGCAGACCAAACAATAAGATGATCCAGTACTTTGTTGAACGCGCAAAAGGCGGTGTAGGATTGATCACATCGGGATTGGTTCCGATCAGCCATGGGGTGGATCCCAGTGTCACCGAGCCTGGAGGCTTGTCCTATTTCCCAAGGATCGATGGATCAAGAACCCGATTCTCTGCCTGGCGAGATATTGCAGAGCAGTGCCACGGATATGGAGCAAGGTTCTTCATTCAGCTTACCCCTGGTCTTGGACGAGTAGGATCACCGGAATGTCTGCTTACCAAGCATAAACTGCCGGTATCTGCTTCGTGGAACCCTAATTATTATCTTAATAAAATTCCCTGCCGCCCTTTGAGTGGACGAAAGGCAAGACGAATCATAAAGAATGCAGGACAAGCAGCCGCCGATGCGAAAGTTGCCCTTATAGACGGAGTCTATCTGCATGGGCATGAAGGATATCTCCTGGAACAGATGACTAATCCTGCCTTCAACAGAAGATATCTTGGGCGGTATTCCGATTGGGAAGCCTTCGGCGTTGATATGGTCAAAGAGATCCGAAAACGGGTAGGAAGCCGTTATCCCATCATGTATCGTATAGACCTCTCACTTGCATTGAATGAAACCTATGAGGATAGAATGAAGAATGTGAAATCTCTGAAGAAATTCAGGAATGAACGTACGGTAGAAATGACCCTGTCCTATATGCATGACCTCGTAAAAGCCGGTGTGGATATCTTTGATGTGGATCTCGGGTGCTATGATAACTGGTGGTTGCCACACCCTCCGGGACCAATGCCTCCCGGATGTTTTCTGGAGATATCAAAAATCGCTAAAGAATATTTTGATGAACACAAAATACACTCCAATGCAGGATTAGCAGTTCCTATAGCTGCTGTAGGCAAGTTAGGGTATCCTGATCTCGCTGAACAGGCATTGCGCGATAAGAAATGTGACATGGTTCTGTTGGCACGACCGTTACTTGCAGACCCCCAGTGGCCGAAGAAAGTTTTTGCCGGAGAGGTCAATACGATACGTCCGTGTATTGGAGATCAGGAAGGTTGTATCAATGAGTTCGTTGAGGGGGGACACCCGCAGTGTGCAGTCAATCCTCGAACAGGATTTGAAGACCTCTACAACGGGAGCGAACTTGCTTCAGCAGCAGTGAAAAAACAGGTGGCTGTGATAGGGGCAGGGCCTGCCGGACTAATGACCGCTATGATAGCAGCAAAGCGAGGTCACAGGATTACACTCTTTGAACGGGAAAAAGAAATCGGCGGGATGCTGCGGCCCGGGTCCAGGCCTGCAATCAAATATGATATTCTGAACTATAGGAACTATTTGGAGCATGAACTTGAATCTGCACAAAAGAGCTATGAATTACTTCTAAGACTTGGAGCCCCTGTTGATATCACTATGCTTAAAGATCAGGGGTTTGATACTATCATATGTGCGACTGGTACAACAGAGCAGTACCCGCCTATAGAGGGAATAGATACGGAACAGGTTGTATCGGCCGTGAATCTTCTCAACAATCCGGAGATTGCGGCTGATGCTGAACGAGTGGTCATTATCGGTGGTGGTGATGTGGGTTGTGAGACCGCATACTATCTTGCCCATGAACTAAAGAAGAATGTGACGATTGTGGAGATGCTTCCGGAACTCATGAAAGGAAGCTGTACAGCGAATAGGGGTTATCTGCTGCACCATCTTGAGAAACTGAAGGTAACCGTGATGAACTGTACAGAAGTGCTGCAGATCAAATCCGGGGAAGTTAGCGTAAACCGAAATATCTCAAAGACTGTACCAGATCCATTCAATACATGGAATCCAATTCTTCCGGAGAATGTCAATAATCCATTTGCCGTAAAGCTGAAAGAACAGTATGAACAGAAACAGATCTCTACCGATATGGTCGTTCTTGCAGCTGGGGTACAGTCGAACGATGCGCTCTATCTGGCGTGTGTACAGCAGCATGCCGCAAAAGAAGTTCTTGTCATTGGTGATGCGTTCGCTCCTGGTAGAGTCTTTGAAGCAGTAAAAGCAGCGTATCAGACTGCAATCACGGTATGATACGTGCACGCAGCAGAATTACCATATGTCTCACCATGAATATCGGTTAGGCATATGGTCTTTTCTTGTCAAATGGTAAGAAACAGTGATAATTGAGGATATGAATAGACAAATACCATCTTCTGCAAGAACAGCAAGTACCCTGTCTGACCGTAAGAGAATTAGATTCTGCCCCGTTTGCGGAGCAGATAGTTTTATCACTTCTAATCCGAAAGGTGAAGACAGCCCTCCCGAATATCTTAACAGATTCATCTGTCGTACATGCCGTTTTGAGTTCTTTGTGAATGCCGCAGCAAGTACCATGGCTCTTATTCTCAAAGATAAAGATACTCTCTTGATGATAAGAAGAGCACGAGATCCAAGCAAAGGTACTCTCGATCTTCCCGGCGGCTTTGTCGATATTGGGGAGCGAGCAGAGGATGCCGTGTGCAGGGAAATCTTTGAAGAGACGAATCTTCATGTCTCCTCATATATGTTGTTCCCCCATACCTACTGTAATGAGTATCTGTATGGTGGGGTTCTCTATCATACCCTTGATCTCGTGTATATCTGTGAAGTCGAAGATTGGTCTGTACTCGTTTCGAATGATCCTGATGAGGGACAACCGGAGCTGGTATCGCTCAGTAGACTCAACGTGCAGGATGTAGGACTAACCTCAGTCAGGAAGTTCCTTACAGAGTATCTTGAAACATATCGTCCTATTGAATGACTCCTCTGTTAGAGCAACATGGTGTAGAGAGGAAAAATCAGCGGAGTAAGCAGGGTTGATACAACAATAGCACTTACCATCAGTTCCTTGTCCATGGGATACCGATCACTCAAAGCGAAATTGGTGATAGCTAACGGCATGGAAGCTTCAAGGATTGCAATATTGAATAGCTGATCAAATGAAAAGACCTTCCCGGCGGCAATGAATAGTGATGGGAAGACCAGCAGCTTCACTGCCAATATCACGAATAGAGGTTTTGCCAGGGCTCTTATCTGTATCTTACGATTCATAAAAATACCCAAACCAATGAGAACAACAGGGGCGGCAGATGCTTCGATCATATCGATGGCTTTTAAGAGCGTTGGATGAATATTTATTCCCAGGACAGAAACGAAAAGACCAGCTCCAATTGCAATAAGGAAAGGACTCGTTACCATGTACCTGAGGATTTCCTTGATATTTTTTTCCTTACCGGTGATCGACTCTAAGAGGAAGAGACCAATGGTGAAAAGACAAATACCGTATGCTGCGATGATGAGACTTATAGTTGCACCGGAACCTGGTGATACTGCAGTTATCAGCGGGAATCCTAAATAACCGACATTGCCGTTAAATCCTCCAAGAAAGAGAGTGATCCCTTTATCAGTCGGAACGTGAAACAATTTGATACAGCTGAAGATCACTATCATGACTATCGTTATAATCGCGATAGTAGTAAGGAAGGTAGGGATCTGAGCACATAAGACTTTACGATCAATGGTAATCAGATTTGCAAAAAGCAAAATAGGAAACCCGACATAAAGCCCGAATCTATTCAATATCCTTACCCACGAATCATCTGCGATCTTGATAAGACTGAGAAAGAATCCAAATGCAATGATGATGAAGACAGGTAAGATTTGATTTATCATAGGAACTCCACTCTCTGGGGTATTGTTCTCAATATATGTGGTTTCTCTCTAGTTGTATAGGTAGCGAAAGTATTATTTGCCCATATGCACGGTTCCCACTCTCTCGAAATAACAAAATCCATTACATTATACTTGACAAATATTATAATGTATAGATACTAGGCATATAGTTGCTATTAGCAACTATATAGGGAGGTTAGTATGATCGATGCGATCCTGGAGCTGAAGAGCCGTTGTGGATTTGCTGAAGAGATAGGAAAGGAGTATGACCTTACATCCAGCGATGTGGTATGCATGCTAAAAATAGCAAATCATTCCGATATTACCCTTACTGATCTTTCGGGTCTTATGGGTCTTTCAACATCACGCGGGAGCAGGATCGTCTCACGGTTGAAGAATAGAAGATTCATCCGAGTGGAGAATGATACTGTAGATCGACGATCGGTGCGGCTCTCACTCTCAGAAGCAGGAAGAATCTGTTATAACGATGTCTTACGGGAAAAAGAGGCTTGCGAAGCCCGTCTTCGTGATCATCTAACCCCTGAACAAGAACAATTGATACGAAAAGGACTTAGTCTGCTGTTGGAAATAATGTAGAAAGGAAGAATATGGATACTCAAATAGCTGGTGCCGTCAATGTGCGCTATTCGGATTTGGCAGAGAAAAGCTGCTGTCTCTCCTGCGGAGGGGCTATCAATCACAGTACTCCGGTTCCCGGTGAGATTTGTGCAGATTTGGGCAGCGGGAGAGGAACCGACGTCATGAGACTGGCTGATGCGGTAGGTGAGAAAGGTTATGTCTTTGGGATAGATATCTCAGACGGCATGTTGAGAAAAGCACAAAAGAGTGCAGAACGACTGGGAGTGACGAATGTCAAGTTCCATAAGTCAGATCTTGAGCAACTTCCCTTGAAGAGTGGTTCAATAGATCTGCTTATATCGAATTGTACGATCAACCATGCAAAAGACAAACAAACGGTATGGAACGAAGTATACAGGGTTCTCCGCACAAGCGGTCGTTTTGTCGTCAGTGATATCTATGCATTGCAGCCGGTTCCTGAAGTATATCGAACTGATCCGGAAGCGGTTGCAGAGTGTTGGGCTGGATCTGTCACAAGAGAGCAATATATTGCGCAACTTGAGCAAGCCGGATTTACCGATATCCGAATCTTAGAAGAGAGCAACGCATATGAAAAAGGTGAAATTGAAGTGGCAAGTTGGACGATCTTAGGGTATAAAACCGCAAAGACCTGTAGCTGTCACTCAAAGTGTTTGTAGGAAGGAGGATCTTAAATGAGAAGTCTTATAACGAAGAAACCTGTGATTCAGCAGGTTGTGGCACAGTGTTGTGCAAAGAACTCAAAAGTGGTAGCAGGCTGCCACGACTAAATTTTCATGATGGCCAGTTCTTTATCCGGGGCCTGGTCATCAACTTTACAAAAAGGATCAAATAGTATGGAACAATCACAACATCTGATTATGGGAAAGCTAAAGGGATCTGATGAGTATTTTATCATGAACCCGCTTACCGGACAGGCAGATATCATGACGGTATCACAGGCAGAAGCCTTTCGATCCGGGGAATATACCAATCGTGATGAACTTATCAGCAAGGGGTATCTTGTAGAGCCTAAGGAGGAAGAGAGACTCTATAGAAAGGCCTATCTTGACTTCGTGGATGCACGTGATAAGGATGAGATACAGATATTCTACGTTCCTACCTATGCCTGTAACTTTTCCTGCTCATACTGCTATCAGTCAGGGTATGAACAGCAGGAAGTAACATATACTCCTGAAGTGATAGACGCATTCTTCAACTATGTGGATCGTGAGTTTGCTGGAAGAGATAAATATATAACGGTATTTGGAGGAGAGCCGCTTCTTATAAGTCACAAAGCTCGAGCTAATGTTGAGTATCTGATATCACAGGCAACAGCACGATCACTCGGGCTGGCTTTTGTTACCAACGGGTATACCTTAGAACAGTATATCCCGGCATTCGACGGAGCGTCGATCAGAGAGATTCAAGTCACACTTGACGGCGTAGGAGCAATTCATGATAAACGACGTATGCTCAAGGGGGGACAGGGAAGCTTTCCACAGATCGTTTGCGGAATTGACAAGGCACTTGCAGCAGGTATCCCAATAAACCTGCGAGTGGTCCTTGATAGAGAGAATATGCCGCACCTCTATGAACTTGCCGATTTTGCCCGGAAGAAAGGCTGGACAGATCATCCATTGTTCAAGACACAGTTAGGGAGAAATTACGAGCTGCATACCTGTCAGGCCAATCAGAACAAACTGTACGATCGTATAGATCTCTATGAAGATGTCTATCAAATGATCCAAGAACACCCGGACTTTCTGGAATTCCATAGGCCGGCATATTCGCTCTCCAGGTTTCTCTTCGAACAGGGGGAACTGTCGGATCCACTTTTTGATGCCTGTCCTGCGTGTAAGACTGAATGGGCCTTTGACTACACCGGAAGCATCTATTCCTGCACCGCAACAGTGGGAAAACACGGTGAACGACTTGGAACCTTCTTTCCGGAAGTTACGAGGACTGAAGAGATTATTGAACAGTGGGAGGAACGTGATGTTACCACAATACCAGAGTGTACTGCGTGTCCTCTACGGCTTGCCTGTGGCGGCGGCTGCGGATCTGCAGCAAAGAATGCGACCGGTCGGATACATGCACCGGATTGCAGACCAATAAAAGAATTATTAGGTATGGGGCTTTCCCTCTATTTTAATGAGCTTCAGAATGACTCAGATATATCAACAGCTGAATAAGGAGAAGAATATGCCAGGAAAGATACTAGAGATACAAGCAGACGAGTTTACGAAAGAAGTATTGGAGAAGAAACGTGTTGTAGTCGATTTCTATTCAACAGAATGCCCTCCATGTGAAGCCTTGGCTTCAAAGTACGATGCTTTAAGCGAAATATATGGAGATGCAATCTCCTTTGTGAAGATATTCAGACAGGGGAACAGAGAGCTTGCAGGTAAATTAGATATTACCGGATCCCCCACTGTCCTTTTTTATCAAAAAGGGGTACAGGTTGGTGAACGATTGACCGGTGGGATCAAGCGTTCGGATCTGATGAGGAATCTTGATGCGTTATTGCATGAGGATGAGATTAAAGAGATACATGCTAAGATAAGACCAGTACAGACAGATGCTGATGTGATTGTCCTCGGAGGAGGACCTGCCGGGCTCACTGCAGGAATCTATCTTGCACAGGCACATGCGAATGTTGTACTTGTGGATACGGCGCTTCCCGGAGGATATGTATCAACGACACACCAAGTCTCGAACTATCCTGGATTCATCAAGCCCCAGCCGGGTTTTATGCTTGCCCACTTCATGAGTGAGCAGGCCAAAGCAAATGGAGTTCAGTTTCGTGCAGCAGTTGAAGTATCTGATGTGGATCTTATCAACAAATCACTGGTCATTGACGGGGTAGAGACAATATCTGCACGTCATGTCGTGCTAGCGACAGGATCCAGGCCAAGACCCTTAGGGATCACCGGTGAACAGGAATACAGTGGTAAGGGGATCTCTTATTGTGCTACCTGTGATGCAAAATACTATGAGGGAAAAGATGTAGTAGTCATAGGAGGAGGGAATTCTGCTATAGAAGAGTCTCTCTTTATAGCGCGATTCGCAAAGAGTGTGACCATCGTTCATCAGTTTGATACACTTCAGGCGAACAAAGAGGCCCAGCAGAAAGCTTTTGATGATCCGAAGATAGAGGTACTGTTCAAGCATGAACCGAGAGAGTTCAAAAAGTATGACACTATGGATATGGGAGTTATCATTGAGGATCTGAGTACTGGAAAAGAACGTGAATTACGGACTAACGGAATTTTTGTCTTTGTTGGGTTTATGCCGAACATAGAGAGTTTCAATGAGCCGTTACGACTTGATTCATGGGGATATCTTCAGACAGATACTGAGATGAGGACAAACCTGAAAGAGGTCTATGCCGTAGGTGATGTCGCAGCAAAGTCCTATAGACAGATTACCACTGCAGTATCAGATGGTACGATTGCAGCGATCGTGATCTCAAAACAGCTATAGGATCATAGAGAAGATGAACTGTATTGCATGTGCATCTAAGAAATGCAGGGCGGCTCTTTCCTGTGGGGCGGAGTCGTTTGATCTTGGGTCAGCGAAAGCGAGATACCATAGAGACTATGAGCAGCATATGGTACAGGCTGCAGCACGTCTTGTTGATAATGGACGTGCCGGGAATCTATCACGTATACAAGAATTGATTGAATTCATAAAGCAGATGCGGTACAAGAAGGTTGGACTTGCCTACTGCTATGGGATGGAATCTCTTGCCAAGCAGGTACTGTTACTCTTAAGAGATAAGGGGATCCCTACTATAGGGGTCTCTTGCACCGTCGGAGGAGTGAGCCAATCAGTGGTGAATGAGCAGAGCGATCTTGTCGGTGTATCCTGTAATCCGATCAATCAGGCACTGCAACTGGAGGAAGAAGGAGTGGATTTGGCAGTAGTCATAGGATTATGCCTTGGTCATGATATTCTCTTCAATCGTACATTTACTCATGATACGACTACTTTGGTCGTAAAGGATCGTCTGTTCGAACATGCTCCGGTAAAGGGCATCATGCAGCTTTGTGAGAAACCCCGGATCTCTGGAGGATAAGAAGATGCAGCGCTTGATCTTCTTATCCGGTCATGGAACAAGCAAAAGAAACCGGGACTCCCGATTCATCATCTTTTATCCAGTAAGTGGTATAGGTTTGACGCCTGTATCCAAACTTACGTATTCTGATCTCTCTTCATCCTGGCTTTTACATCCTCTACCGTACCATTGAAGGGTCCGGGAGTTTCCATCTTTATCGAACAAAGAGCTGCAGCGTATCGTGTTGATTCTTCCGGATCATGGTCAAGCCTCCAGGCAAGATAGGCTGCAAAGGTAGTGTCTCCGCGTCCAGTCCTGCCTGAAAGATTTGAAGGTGTATACGGAGCTCGGTGAATTGTCCCTCCTGCAAAGACCAGCACTTCGGAATTATGCGTGACCATAACTTCTTTCGCACCCCAGGAGGCAAGAAGACCTGCAGCTTTTTCTCTGTCTGGTGTTCCGGTCAATATCTCAGCCTCGGCGGCATCTGTTTTCAGGTAAGTGACCATCGGGAGAAGTTCTTTCTTTACCTCCCAGTCTCTGAAGAGAAGTTTTCCATTCTTACTGCAGCGAAGCACCCCCTGTGCATCGATACCGACTTCCGCTTTCTTCTCGAAATATGAGATGAACTCATCAGGGATCTCTCCCACGAATAAACCGGCAAGGTGATATATTCTGCTGTCAGTCACAGGTAGACTCTCTATGGTAAAGGGGTCAGCCTGTGAGAGAAGGGTCACTTCTCTTTTCTCTTTATCAGCAGAGAAATAGCGATTCTCAATGCTTGTGGTTGCCTGGGATTCCAGCCGAATTACTTGAATTCCGTTAGCCCGCATTCCATCCAGTTCTTTTTCGGCATCTTTTGATGCCCTGGTGATTACCTGAACCTGTTTGCCAGATCTTGCTGCAGCCGCAGACGAGTAGATAACAGCACCGCCGGTCATCCTGATTTCACTCTTTTGGTAGATTAATATATCTCTGGAAATATGTCCTATCATGGTTATATCATTCATACAAATAATTACTCCTTACATGAGAGAATATCATATATATCCAAAAGGAGTGATTATTATGTACTATGCAAAAAGTGTATATTAGCCTATTTCTTTGTCTTATAGATAACATAATTCCAGTATACTATTTTCGGTGTCATAAAATCGTTTAATTTATGTAAGATAGACTCATACTCGAGTTCTCTTTTATTTCTTGTTTTGGGAACAACGATGAAGTCATAATCAGAGAGTTCGCCATAACAGGACATGCTGTCATCTGGAGTTCTCTTAAACTCATCCATCACTAGTGCCAGAATCTTAATACCTTTGCATCCTTTTAGAATCACTCGTTTCCTTTCACTTTCCTTTTTTGTCTGAACATAGAGTTTTCGTTCGTGAATAGTATTTGTAGATTGAATGATGAAGTCAAATTCAGTGGAAAGATAGAAATCGTTATCATTTCCTACAATGGTATTCCCCACAGGGTCAACCATTCCTGCAGGAATAAAGATCTTAATGTATTCTGAGATATTCTGCGGTTCCATCAGACTACTGATAATACCAAGATTATGCGTATATATATGGTAATGAATTTCACCTTCATGAGATTTCTCAGCGATTATATTGGCAAGATGATAGATATTGGTACCTGATCCGAGTAGAAGCTTAAGAGGTTTCCTTCTATTACAGGTTTCAAGGCTATTTCTTATCAGATCATATATGCCGTTTGCTATCTTAAGTTTATGGGTGAGATACAAGTGCTGAAATTGTGTATATGAGGTCATCTCCGGATAGATAGAGAGATTGAAAGTGCTCGGATCTTCGGTAGGATCTATTTTCTGGAAAAGACGAACTCCTAATACGTCTTCGTAACGTTTGATCTGCGTATAGATCCAGATTGAACTTGTGTATTTCACATTACATTTTTCTTCAAGATAACTCTGTACTTCTGATATCGGGATACTTATATCAAAAATAGATCTTTCATCCGTGGAGTCATATTTCTTCGAAAAGAGGGTGAAGATATTTGAGATCAATTCTTTCTTGTGAAGTCTTTGCTTGTTTGAGCCTGATTTCATAACTTTTCCTATGATGATGTATTATCAATACTATACCATACCTGAATTCATATATCACGACTAATACTGCCTAACTCCCGAGGGCAAGCTTCTGTGATTCTTATGATATCTGATTCCTTGTGGATAAAAGGAGAAAAAGTCTGCTGTTCTACACAAAGCATTACATGAAGAATTGGTGGGGTTCTCATGGAAAGCAAGACAAATTCTTACCGTTAGATGATTGAATATATTACAGGATCTTTTGCAGCACCTTATGCTCCAGTCTCATGTCTGTACGATATATATCTGGTTCCATAGTATATTAGGCGATAATTGCTAATTAAGCAAAAACAGTGAGATACACTTTACAAGAATCTTTTTGACAACATTGAATTGCCGAGTCTACAATGAACAAAATCTTTACTTTGGAGTGGAAGCATGAACAGTCCTTATACTTTAATAACAGCTCACAGCGGTTGTAATAATTCACCTCCAGATACTTTAGAGTCAGTGGTGTCGGGTATAGAATCCGGGGCTGATTTTGTTGAAGTGGATATACGATCGACAAAGGATGGTACTGCTATTCTCTATCATAATGATCTACTCATAACTAAAGAGTATGGTGCCGTGAGAATCAATGACATTACCTTGTCTGAACTAAACAGATTGCTTGAAATAGATTCGATGACTAATGATCAGGTTCCAGAAATCACAACATTTGGTGATGTGATTTCTCTTGTTAAGGATTATAACGGATCAATAAATATAGATATTAAAGATGATTTCTGTATAGGACCAATAGTCAAGGCAGTTAGAGATGCTGATATGGTTGATTCGGTGATACTTACCGGATGTGAACATGATAGAGCAGCTTCTTTGAAGAAAAGCTATCCGGAATTCCAGGTCCTTTTGAATCTTAATGAGAATTTACTGCTTGATAAACAAAAGTCTGCTTCTATGATCTCAGAAACGATTTGTGACATGGCAGTAGAAGCAGCATGCTGTGGTATTAATATTAACTATACGTATTTGACTGATGAGCTTATCCTGTTGGCACGCAAACGGTATCTTCCCATATCGATATGGACGCTGTCCGAACATGATGATTTGGATGCCTATTTGGACATGGGGCTATATTCGATCACGACAATGACTGCAAGCCTTCTTGTCGAAAAAAGAAAAGAACATATGAAGAAAATGGTATTATTGGGCGTATAGCCTAAAAAATAGGAGGATTCTATGAAACAGAAGAGTTTACTTTTTTTAGTTTTACTGATGATTGTTCCGGCATTATTATTTGCAGGGGGAGATCAGGAAAAAAAGACTCAAGGTCCAGAAAAGGTTACCCTTACCATATGGACCAAGGCCGGAGAAACAGAATTATGGAGAGGTAATGCTGCGATTGAAGCTGCGAAGGAACTTAACAAAGAACTTGAGAGCGAAGGAATTGTAGTAGATGTTAAAGCAGTTCAGGAATCTGCTGGATGGGGAGACTTTAATAAGAAGTTTACTATGGCCAGTGAGGCTGGTAATGCTCCGGATATTTTATGTACCGGTCATGAGAATATTGCTATTTACGGTATGAACGGATATATAGTACCACTTGCCGGTTCTGTCAAAGAAATAAAGGCTATGGCTCCTCAGTTTGATGATGTAATAGATAACCTCTGGAAAGTCATGGCATGGAAAGGACAAGTATGGGCAATCCCGCAGGACAGTGAAGCCAGACCCTTATTCTTCAGCAAGACAAAACTCAAAGAAATGGGATGGAGTGATGCAAGGATCGCAGCGCTTCCGGATGAAATAGCTAAAGGTAATTTTACTTTGGATGATATGATCACAACAAGTAAGGAAGCTGTTGCTAAGGGAATTGTAAAACCCGGTTATGGATACTGGCCGCGACCAAAATCCGGTGGAGATTTTATCCAGTATTACATGGCTTATGGCGGACAGATTTATGATCCAGCTGAAGATAAACTTGTAATCGTAAAGGATGCTCTTCTTAAATGGTATCAGTTTCAGAGACGTATTGAGACAGAAGGAATTACACCAAAGAACTATCTTGGTACTGATTGGGGTATCTTTCATGATACTGTGTCACATGATAATGTTCTTTTCTTTGCAGGTGGAACATGGCACTTCTCTGAATGGGCCACTCAGCATGTAGCTGATATCGGTGGAATGGACTATTTGTTCGAACACTTTGGTTATGCTCTTCAACCTTCCGGTATGAAAGGAGTAAAGGGTGTGACACTCTCTCATCCTCTTGCCTATGTTGTAGTATCGGAAAAAGCCTCTGGAAACAAAAATCAGGAATTGGCTTTACGATTACTGGAAAAGATGACGACAAAAGAACTCAATACAAAGCATGCAGTCGAAAGCGGGCATCTCGGTATTCTGAAGTCTCAATCTGAATATGCTCCATATAAAGCTGACAGATTGCTTTCAGAAGCACTCTATATGCTTGATTATGCATTCTTTCAGCCAAATAATCCCTATTATCCCAGTTACTGGAGTGCATTATGGACAAGCATGGAAGCAGTTCAGAATGGTGCATTGACCCCTCAAAAGGGAGTGGACGCAGTAATTGAAGTACTTCAAGCTGAAATTGGAGATAATATTATTATAAAATAAGATATTATCGGCTAGGGTAACCAGACAAGGGAACCGGATTTATCGGTCCCCTTGTCGTTAATTTTGAGGAGGTACAAATGAGACATAAATCCAGGCAGTCTTCTTCTATTGATAGGACTACTGTACAGGAATTCTCCAGAGGTGATGATCCGGATCTCATTTCAAAGAAGACTTTACTGGGGAATAAATATGATTGGCTTGTCTTTCTTGGTCCGGCAATAATACTTATAGCAGTCTTTTTCATTGCTCCGGTTATCATTGTTTTTATCATATCATTCACAAATATGAGTAGTCTTACAGGTTTTTCCAACTGGTCCTGGGTGGGATTCGAGAACTGGATAAAGATATTCACTCATCCGCAGTCCGGTCAGCATGTAGGCGTGACAGTTATCTATGTTTCCTGCACATTGATTTTCTTTAATGTAGGGCTTGCCCTTGTCCTTGCTATTCTTTCGACACATGTGCCGAGAACTATTGGTTTTGCTTTTCGCGCATTATGGCTTGTGCCTCGTATTACTCCAACTGTCGTTTATATTATGATGTGGCGATATTTGTTTGCAGATTCTCCCTATGGAATATTGAATGAGATATTCTTTCGACCATTAGGATTCAGTACATCAGAGATGGTTTCGGCTCATCCCTATATTGCAATCATTCTAGTCAATGGTTTTATAGGTGCTTCCTTCGGGATGATCATCTTCACCTCTGCTATAGAATCAATATCAAAAGATATTATGAACTCATCGCTTGTAGACGGCGCAAGTATCATGCAGCGTATAAGGTACATCATCATACCTCAGATCAAATGGCCGCTTATGTTTGTGACGACATTCCAGACTCTTTCTTTGCTAACGTCATTCGAACAGATCATGCTCCTCACTGATGGAGCGTATGGAACAGAGGTCTGGTCATTATGGGCTTATCATAAAGGTCTTAATAATTATTTTGGGCAATTCCAGTGGGGTTTCGGTATGGCACTTGCCGGGATTCTTGTGATCATCAGTATTGTGTTCTGTATCCTGTATCTAAAGTTTTTCAAGTTCAGTGATATGATTCAGGACCCAAAAATTGAAACACTCTAACTCAAGGAGGATTAACATGCTCGTAGATTCAAAACCGAGAGTGTTCCCCTGGGGAAAAGTAATCCCCGTTGTCATTCTCATCATTTTCTCGATTCCGCTAATTCTCGGAGTCTGTTGGGTTGTGATCTCATCCGTCTCGACAAGTACAAGAGGGCTTATACCTGTTGATTCAGCTGGGAATCTAGGAGGGTTGACTCTGTCAAATTGGAGTTTTCTTTTAACATCAGAAATTTGGAAAGTAACATTCAATACGTTCCTCCTAGCTTCAACATTAACCATTGGAGTGCTGCTTGTTTCTTCTATGGCTGGATATGCACTTGCTAGAATAAATTTCAGAGGAAGAAAGTCATTTCTTGGATTTACTATGATGCTGCAGGCTTTCCCTGCTACAACCCTTCTTATAGCCACCTATTTTGTTTTACGATTTATTTCAGGAATTCCGATCCTGAAAGTATTTGGTTACAATACTATGGGAGGAGTCATTCTAGTAAGTATTTCAACCCAACTCCCCTTAGGAATATGGCTGATGAAAGGATTCTTTGATGCTATCCCGTGGGATCTTGAAAGAGCTGCACTTATTGATGGCTGCAGCAGATGGAGAACGTTCAGGCAGATACTACTGCCGCAGATAAAGCCGGGAATTGCTGCTTTATCTATTTTCTCTTTTATTACCGGGTGGAGCTCCTTCCTTATACCATATTCATTTATGATCAATCAGGATACTGCAGTTATTTCGACATATCTTAATCGCTTGATGCAGGAAACAGCACCGGTAAACTACAGTATGGTTTCAGCAGTTGGGCTCTTCCAGCTCATACCAGTAATATTCTTTTTTGTCTTCACCCAGAAATATCTGCTTGCGATCTTTGCCGGTGGAATGAAGGGCGGATCTTGAAATCTTTCAATACAAAGATATTCGACAGTATATGTGAGGAGGAACAGTTATGCGTGTTAATCTAGAAAAGATAACGAAAGATTTTAAAAAGGTTAAGGTACTAAAACAAATAGATCTTGATATAAAGGATGGAGAATTTGTTGCTTTTCTTGGACCATCAGGATGCGGCAAGACCACGACATTACTTATTATAGCCGGTATTTATAAAGCAACAAGCGGCCTAATAAAATTTGATGATACTATAGTGAATAAATATGTACCGAAAGACAGAAACATCGGTATGGTGTTTCAGAGTTATGCTTTGTATTCTCATATGAATGTCTACCAGAACCTTACATTTTCATTGATGCTGCAGAAGAAGTCGAAAGAAGAGATGAATAAAGCTGCAAAAGAAGCAGCTGAGATGATGGGGATAGAGCATCTCCTTGATCGAAAGATAGGTATGTTATCCGGTGGTCAGCAGCAGAGAGTTGCACTGGGGAGAGCACTCATCAAGAAACCGGGTCTTCTCCTTTTCGATGAACCTCTTTCAAATCTTGATGCAAGACTCAGGATTCATATGCGCAGCGAAATAAAAAGGATTCAGCATGATCTTGGAACGACGGCCATCTATGTTACTCATGATCAGATAGAAGCCATGAGCATGGCAGACAGAATTGCCGTTATGAACGATGGGGTAATGCAGGCATATGATACCCCCTCGAATATTCATGACAAACCCAAAACAATGTTTGTCGCAAATTTCGTCGGAAATCCACCAATGAATATTCTTGATGTGATTCTTAAAAAAGAAAACGGGAAAATGTATGTGAAACTATCTGATGGTTTTAATCTTGAAGTACCTCCAGAGAGGACTCCTGCGGTCATACCGGAAAGGGTTAAAATGGGGATACGTCCACAGGACCTGGAAGTAAGCGGAACGAGAGAAGGATGTCCCTGCAGAGTATATATGATTGAACCTACGGGACGTGATGATGTGATCATATGTAGGCATGAGGGGTGCACATTCTCCTGTCTAGCGACTCCGGGACATAATATTACAGAAGGTGATAATGTTAAGATTAATTTTGATATGAAAAAAGTGCAGCTCTTCGATGCAGATACCGAAAAAAGTATTCTATGGAATTGATTGATCGGTCTTACTGAAAAAAGGAATAGTTCTTATCCTTATAAAGAAGAAAATGCTGATAGATACAATCTGAATGAAACCAAACGAAAGGAGACCTTAAAGGGACGGTTCAGTCGGGAGTGACAGGGCATTTATCTTGAAGACTTGGGGTAGGAATGTGAAGCCGGATTTTAATCCGGCAAGTCCTTTTTCAAGAAGCGATGTAGTCGATATCTAAAAACATATGGGATTTGTCTATCGACGATAATCCCACACCCAAAATCAGGGAGGATCTCTTTTCCAAACTGTTCAGGGGAGAAGAAGACTGTAACAGGCTGTTTCCTCTCTATGCACATGTGATTTCCATCGGGATGCATAATTATAATCCTGGCAACACACATCTTTGACCGAGATTCTCTATAGGCCTTTGTATACCTCTCTTGTAGAAAAAGTTGAGAAGTTTAGAATGAAGCATCTCATAAAGTTACGGTATGATAGAGGGAATGGAGTTGTTGAACGTGTCATTTTACAGAAGCATGGATTAAGCTTAATTCATATAACA
Source organism: uncultured Spirochaetales bacterium (assembly GCA_964473495.1). Classification (GTDB taxonomy): domain Bacteria; phylum Spirochaetota; class Spirochaetia; order CAKZLE01; family CAKZLE01; genus JAIPFY01. The sequence goes on along the minus strand of CAYYPJ010000007.1, from coordinate 6,525 downwards.
AAGAATCAACTCTTATTTTGAGAACTGTCACTATTGTGTGATAGAGAGAAGCTGCGGTATGGAACAGAATCTAAAAGCAGATGTATGCTAATCCTTGCTGCTGTATTTTATGAATCACACATCTATCTGAGCATATATCCAGCTATTCGATTTTAAAGGCTAGTGTGCATTTTGGTGTAGTATGGTACTATAGTATTTATGAGTACTTTCAATCGGATTCGTGCTGTACGGTGGATTATGCTACTTCTTTTATTGCTTGTCATACTCAGCTGCCTCTCATGTACTTCCCATGAAAGTAGACATGATGCAGAAGATGAAGAGTATGTATTGTTTGTCCCCCGATCTGATAGCCTTTGGTCTCAGAATGCTATTCATGGATTTCTTGATACGTGTAAAGAATATGATATTGCAGGAACGGTCTTGAACTTTCAGATGGATGAGAATCTGATGATGCTCAATCTTAGTCAAGTGATCCATCAAGGTGTTGACGGGATCGTATTGATGAGCCCGGAACCTACTTCCGGCTGGTCAATCATGAGCAGTGCCTTGAGTTCAAACACCCCGATCATTTCAATGGATGAGAAGATCACTGATTCCCAAGGGAGACAATTGGTTCCCTATATAGGTATTGACAACTATGCCGCAGGGGAGAAAGCCGGTATCTGGGCAGTAAGATCAATTATTCGTGAGCGATGGGTCATCAATGAGAATATCTCTTACAGAATAGCGATATTTACCTATAATGACTTCAATGGTATGAAAGATAGAACTGACTCTTTTGTAAAGGTCATACATCAGGAGATACCGGAAATCAGTGAGGATGCATATATATCAGTCGATTGTGATAACGGCAGTGCCGTGGATGGACTTCTTGCTATGCAGGGGCTGTTGACCGAAAATCCGGGGATCAGCCACTGGTTTGTCTTCGGAGCGACTGCCAATAGCGTTATAGGTGCAGTAAGAGCCCTTGAACAAGTGGATCTTGCTGAAACATCGATTGCTTGCTGGATTGATGCCGGAATTGGATTCAAAGAGTTTTCAGAAGAGAAGGGACCTGCCTGTCAGGCTCTTGTCTATGTTGATACGTACAAACAAGGCTCTAAAGCTGTAGAGCTGCTGTATGGATACCATCATAAGCATTCGATCATTCCACCCGCATCTTATTTGCAGATCGATCTCATAACAAAAGATACCAGGTGTCAGGGGGAGGACTCTCAATGATCTCTCGGTTCTTTACGGGGAATCTTCCTATCCAGCGGCGACTGAGTCTTAGTTATATGATATTGATCATATCAGTCGTTATTCTTATCAGTTTGGTGCTGTTAGCGATCTTCTTTACGAATATACGTGAGAATAATCAACAAGAAATGGGTCTTAAATTGGGAAATCTCTCAATGAGGATAGTCTCACAATTAGAGACCGTCATGCATATCGGTAAGAAACTCACCAATGATCCTGAGATTATGAGAACTCTGGATTCTCTCTCCTATCGTGATCTTTCTGATTATCTTGATGAATATTATACCGGACAGCATACTTCTCCGCTGATCGCAAAGTTGATTGTCGTAAATAGTAATCTCATGCTTCTTGATCCGATAAACAATAGGTTTATCTATCAGGATGCGATACTTCTCAACAGTGATTTTACCGAGTTCATTACCTCGAGTTCTCAAGTCTTTCTTTCCGGACCAGGGATTTTCCCTATCGATGTCTCAGAAAAGCAGAATAGGGACAGTTTGACTGTAGTCTGTTATCAGCGTCTGTTTGATGAACAGGATATTCTTGCAGGCTATCTGCTTGCTGTTCTCGACAAAGGATTTCTCTTTAGCACGGTATGGGAACAGATGATGTCTAATGAATTTGAAGGTGTGACAATATTCGATCAGCATAATGAGTGTGTGCATACAGTAGGAAGTAAATTTACTCCGAAAGATATTGGGATTGATTTCTCAACGGGACTAAGAAAGAGTTCTTTTTGGAAGAAGATAGGGAAAGAACGTTATCTTGTCTTTATACAGCCTATATCGGGATTTAACTGGACGATAGCGGCAATCGTACCGTACAATACCATCTTTCAGCGATTAATATTGGCATTTATGCTCATTCTAGCCATTGGGGTCTTTGCAATAGTTATTTCCTTTTGGGTCAGTACACTTATCTCAAAGAAGATTACCAACCCGCTTCTTGAAGTTACGCAGGCGATGCATCGATATGATGATCTAAAGGCTCTTGAACCGATAGAGGTGGAATCAACAGGGGAACTTGAGTATTTGGTCACCGTCTATAACAAGATGGTACGCAGTGTCAATGACTCTATTCGTTCTATGTATGATGAGCAGGAGAAGAAGAACAGAGCAGAATTGGTATCTATGCAGTATGAGATGGATTTCTTACAGGCTCAGATCAATCCGCACTTTATCCATAATACACTGAATGCTGTAGGATATCAGGCACAGAAACATGGCGATAAGGAGTTATACCAAAGTCTCAGGGCATTCAACACGCTGCTTCGGGCCTCTATATCGGGAACGAGAGAGATGATTCCCCTGCAGGAAGAACTTGATCTTGTCAAAAGCTTTGAGCAGATACAGAGACTGCGATATGGAGATTCATTCACGATCTCCTATACTATTATAGATAAGCAGTATCTGCAGATGGAAGTACCAAAACTTATTCTACAGCCTGTCGTAGAGAATGCGATCTTCTATGGTGAGGAAAAAGACGGAGTAACAAAGATCAGTATTGAGGCATTTGCTGCAGGCGGGATCTTCTCTGTACGTGTTTTAGATAACGGTCCCGGAATGGATATCGAGTACATGAAACAGCAGCGCAATGCAAATAGAAGAAAATTCAACAGGGTGGGATTATTGAATATTGATGAGCGATTGAAGATTCTTTTTGGAGACATGTATGGTATTAAGATAACTAGTACCCTGGGTGAGGGCACTGTGATCACCATCACCATGCCGGAGGCGGTAAGTTGAGAGTATTGTTGGTAGATGATGAGAGAGCCGCACTTGAGCGTCTTACGATGATGCATCTATGGGATGAGGAACCTTTTACGCTTGTGGGGGCGGCAAAGAACGGGATAGAGGCATTAAAGATACTTGATGAGAACATAGTGGATATTCTCATCACAGATATTGAAATGCCGCGAATGAATGGGTTGGAGCTGATAAGACAAGTCAGAGAACGGGGTGATACGGTTCATATCATCATTCTCAGTTGCCATGAGAGTTTTGACTATGCACGGAAGGCTATGGTTCTCGGAGTCGATGATTACTTGATCAAGGACTTCTTGGAAGAGGATGCACTACGAGAGACCTTGCAGCGTGTTTCTATCGTATGGAAAGAAAATCTTAAACTACAAGAATTAGGAGAGAAGAGAGTAAGAACATCTGTCCGAGAAGATAGTCTGTCTTACGTGGTAAAATCTTTGATAGATACGAGAGATGATCACTTTCAGCAGCAGCTTACAGTATCTGTGCCCCCCGATTCTATCTGTTTTATGTGTATAGTCCATGTTGATAGTTTTCGGGAACAAAAACTTTCTCATGAGGAATCGATCAGCTATATTCGAGACTTGTTTGACATCGGTATTCAGAAACAGAGACTGAAGCTGTCCCACATATCCGTCATAGGTCTTGGTGAGGGTGATTATCTTCTTTGGAGTATAGTAGAAGAGGAATCCCCGTCGAAAAGTATCTCGTACGATCTACAGCAGCTTATTACCTATTCGGTAAATCAAAGAGGAGTCTCTCTGACTATCTCCTGGGATCGATTATATTCTCTCCAAGAGGACATCATTGCCGCCTATGATCGACTTAAGGCAATTGCCAGGTACCGTCCCTATCTCGGGAATGCACGGGTAATCATTCCGGTACATATCCAGGCAATATCCTATATTGACTCAGCATCTCTTGAATACAAGATCAAAGAACTGCATAGGTGTGGTATACGTGGTGATGTATCGGCTGTTATCCCTCTGATTCGTAAGCTTTATCGGCAGTATTTACCTGGTATGATTCAGTTCAACTATCTGCAATACCTGAATTCACACGTACTTACCGTCTTGCTGCAGATAATCGATACTGAGGGGTTCAATCTGCAGGAACTCTTTGGGAAACAGTACCTTCCCATTCAGGAATTGAATGAGTTGGATACTGCATTAGCAATATCTGAGTGGTTTGAACGGAAGTTCAGGAGAATCCAGACTATCATGGATGAGAACCAGTTACCAAAAGTCCATAATAAACGAGTACAACGAATATTAGAACTGATACAAAGCTCTTATCAGGATCCTTTGTTGACTTTGGGATCAATAGCAAAAGAGATTGGTGTCCATAAGGGCTATCTAAGCAGGGTCTTCAAAGAGGAGACCGGGTTCTGTTGTTATGAATATCTTCAGCAGTTTCGTATTCGGAAAGCTAAACGACTGTTACGGGAAGAGTCTCTAAAGATCTATGAGATTGCAGAAGCAACTGGATTCCATACCTATGATCAGTTTTGCATTGTCTTCAAGAAGAGTGAAGGTATGTCTCCGACGGTCTATAAAGAATCCTACAGAAAGGGCTCCTGAAGAATTTGAGTTTTGGAGAATTACTGCTAACTAATGGGGGAGTAGTGTATGTCAAGAAAAGCACGTTCTGATGGAAGACAGCAGGTCTATCTCTACCGCTGCAAGGGGTATCAATATGCATCGACTCAGCCGAGGTCACGCGACCCTGAAACGGGAAGGATGAAAGTGACGAGGGTACTCTGGGGACAAGTTACCGAAGATCTTGTTTTCAAGCCGAACAAACGATACATACTGGCTTCTGCTGAGGAAAAGGCAAAGCTCGTATTCCCACCCAGTTGGGATCTCAGTGAGATGCTGAAGGCAGCAGCTTCTGTCTCCGGCGTAGGGAGAGTTGCGTATACCGGTGAAGATATCAACAACCGGCTCTATGGGGATATCTGGCTCTTGGAGCAGATTTGCGAGAAGACCGGTATGAAGGCCGATCTGCTTTCTGTATTCGCGGGTGACGAAGAAAGGGTTGCCGACCTGCTTACCCTGGCCTTTTTCCCCGCTGTCATGGGTTTCAGCTATAACCGGGTGGAACGTTGGCAGAGGATCTGCAAAGTACCATCCCGGAGGAAACTCACCCCGGATGCCATCACCCGCTTCATGCAAAGTATCAGCGAACAGAACCGTATAGATTTCCTTCGCCTGCGGCAGAAACGACTGGGGAACCAAGAGTTCCTGGCTGTCGATTCTACCTCCTGCAGCAGCTATGGAAACCATCTTTCCTCTATCCGATGGGGAAAGCACAAAGAAAGTGACAAACTTCGCCAAACTAACGACCTGGTGGTCTATGGTCTAGAGAGCCATATGCCCGTCTACTACCGACAACTACCAGGCAATATCCCTGACACGAGGACTTTGGATGTGTTACTCACCGAGCTGGAACACGCCGGTTTCGGTGATGCTCCGCTGTTGATGGACAGGGAATATTCCTCGATGGCTACGCTGAGGCTCCTTGTGCGGAAGGGAGAACCGTTCATCATGTGCGCTAAGGTGAACTGGTCGCTGGTCTCTACGGTCATTGATGATTTGGACATCAAGGGTGATGGGACCAGACCTTCCTGCTTCACGGTGAACCCGGAGTACCGGCTGTACCAGTACCAGCAGGAAATCCCCTATACCCTGCAGCTCAACGGGGGAGGCAAGCGAGAAACAACGGATCTGAGACTCAATCTCTACTATGATCCCCAGAGGAGGGGATTTGATATCATGCAGGGCGATATCGACCTGATCACCCAGGCCAAGGAACTCACAGAGATCAGAAACAAGGGTCTGGAGGTTACAGCAAAGGAGGTGGGCAAGTGTTTTCCCTACTACTCGGTCTCTCTTGATAAAACGGGGAGACTTGTTACCGGTTTCGAACGGAACGAGAAAGCCGTGGAGAAGTCTTTGAGGCTGTCGGGTTTCATTGCAATCATCTCCCACAAGGTGGAAGGTACGGGCAAAAGGATCTGGGACATGTACCAATTGCGTGACGAGCAGGAGAAGCTTTTCTCCCAGTTGAAGACCCGAATGGCAACACGAAGATGCAGGACCTGGTCTGAGGAGGGGTATGAGGGACGATTGTTCGTGATGTTCGCCGCACTGACCTTCAACTCATACTTGCGGCATATATGGCGAAGCACCGACCTCAAGAAGCAGTTCTCCTCCTCTCAGGAAATTCTGGACGAAATGCGTTCTATCCGGTGTATGGAACACAATTACAAGGCCAAGAAAATCACGCCTTTTATCGGGAAGCAGCTCGACATTTGCGAAGCCTTCGGTTTCGACATCCCCAAGGGTTGTGAGCCGGCTTCCAAGCAGAAAAGAAAGTCAAAGAAGACGTCATTGGTATAGATAGGTGGGATCTGAACAAAAGACTACTATATTCTTAGCAGAAAAACAGCAAAACTCAGATGGAGAAAGAGGTTCCCTGTAAAGTAGATTGACCGTTTTTCTTCATCTTTTAACCTCCAGAAAGT
>CAYYPJ010000006.1:0-26731 GCA_964473495.1 uncultured Spirochaetales bacterium | reverse complement strand
CAGCACAGCATATTAGCAATCTGAGGACTGAATGCGATAGTCTCAGAGAAGAGAGGGGCAAGCTTCAGAAGTTGGTTTTCACTTTCTACAGGATTGGTGTACAACTTTCTCAGAAATTACTGTTCAACTTACGTCGGAATATCAAGACATCACGCAGAAGATCCTATGGGATCCCTGATATCCAGTACTTCTTCTTAAAGATCATGGACGCTAGTCGCAGACCCTATCGTCAGTACGAATCCCACAAGAGATTATGTTGAGACCTTTTCATGTTGAATAGAAGTACTGAACTTTTTTCTCCACAACACATCTTACTATAGGGGGATTCTTATGGCAGGTAGAGAACCTGTATTCTTTTCAAAGCAAGTGACGACAGCGCAAAGATTTTATCGAACACTCAAAAGAGATGAAACCGTAAATTTTTCCGTATGTGCGGGAGGAAAAGAGACCTGCCCGCCGGGGTACACGATACACAGAACCAACTTCCCCTATTACGGTATAGAGTTCGTTTTGTCCGGAAAAGGCATTTTAAAACTCAAAGAAAGCACACATGTACTACATCCGGGCACAATCTTTTGCTACGGCCCGGGAATTGAACACACCATTGAAAACAATCAGCTGAAAACAGATTTAGTAAAGTATTTTGTTGATATACGTGGAAAGTCTATTCTCTCTATACTCAATGAAGTACATATACTTGGAAAAGTAGTCTACACTGCCTCTCCTCAGTCCATTATGAACTCCTTTGAAGATCTTTCGGTATTCGGATTGACAGATACGAAGTTTTCCGAAGTGCTCTGTGCATCTCTCGGCAGAACTCTTATCTATAAGATCGCCCAAACAGCGATTCCCTATGAAGCCTCTTTTTCAACTTTCACAAGGTGCAAATTAAGAATTGACAGCTCCTATCTGCAGCTCCATTCCCTTCAGGAAATATCACATCACTGCGAGATAAATGCTTCCTATCTGTGCAGACTCTTTAAACGCTACAAACAACAATCACCCTATCAGTATCTTCTGCGACTTCAGATGAACCATGCCGCAGACTTGCTTATGATCAAGGGATACCAAGTCAAGGAAGCGGCCTTAGCGCTAAGCTATGAGGATCAGTTTCACTTCTCTCGCACCTTTAAAAGAGTCATGGGCCAACCGCCGACAACCTTTATAGAACGGCGCAGATCGTGAAATGGGTGTCATGATCAAATATTCCAGGGAACGTTATTGCATAACTTCAGTATCGTAGACAGAGGCAATCACGCTGTAGTCTTTTTGGGTGAAATCGCACTAAAGATTTCAAATTTTCTCTGTTTTTCAGGATATACTATAGTACTCTCTATCTGTCTTTTTAGCTACCTGATGCGAATCACCCTTCTCATCAGCTCAAAATATTCTTCTTATATTCTCCAAACAGCTAAGTTCAGCATCACATACACCGCTGATGAATACCTAACTCTCATCTTTAATCCCCATATGAAGTGTCGTCAGAACCCAAAAGAGGCATCCAATCGGCTATTTGACGCTTCTACCAAGGTACGCTTGTTACGCTGTCGCTTCCAAATGTGTTTGATAAACTAAAAGTGCAAGAGAGGGGGTGAAGACAAAGGAATTCAAAACTAGATGCACAACTAGCTAATGAAGAATTCTCAGAAGGAACACTATAAAGAACTCTCTTCACAAAGCTTCTGACACATAGTTGGTATGGGTATTACAACTGATGGTGTCGAATATGACATTTTAATTCACAAGGAAACCAGGAAAATATATATTCTTCTGTTCTCATCCTCCTCATCTCTCAAGAGAATCACCTATTCTTGTGAAAAGCAATAAAAAAGAGCAGTCACTTTCTACAAGCAACTGCTCTTTCCTACCTGATGACTCTCTAGCGAAGCCCATACCGTTGAACAAAGACCTCGGCGTTCTGGATAGAGCCGCCAGCTGCACCTTTGACTACATTGTTCACCATCAGGGTGAATCCGAGTTTGTTCTTCTTCTTCTTCACTCTTCCTGTATATACGACCATTCCTCTCGGTGTTCCCCAAAAGGCATATTTCGGCTGAGGGAAAGAATTATCAGAACCATAGACGACTGGTTTTACCGGTGATGAAGGAAGCCCTTTCTCTTCAATGACAAACTCATCCCAATCCTGAATGATATCATCGGTATCAACGTCATCTTCAAAAGTCAACCATACGGTCTCCAGGTGACCAAACATCACAGGGACCCGCACACTATATGCATAGATTTCAGGATCAATCGAAAGGATCTTCTTGATCTCTGTTTCAATCTTCTCTTCTTCCTGAGCAATATACGGAACCACATTATCGGTAATATCGAAGGAAGAGAGTCCGGGATATCCTGCTCCGCTTACTGACTGATAGGTCGATACCGTCAGCTCTTTGATCCCATGTTTTCTCAGCGGGGCAATTGCAAGAGCAAGTCCGGTAGATACACAATTTGCATTTGTCACCACAAAACCCGAATCCGGGTATCCTTGTTCTTTGATAAGCTCTAATGATTCCAGATTTGCTTCCGGGATCATAATGGGCACATCTTTCTCATAACGCATCGCCCCTGCATTTGAAAAGACATAAAACCCATAATCTCTCAATTCAGGCTCTGCGGTTTTTGCGACATCTGCCGGCATAGCAGAGAAGACAATCTTCACTCCAGCAGCTTTCATAGCAGCAAGATCATATTCCTTGATCACAATCGGCTTAATTCTCTCATCCATCTCAAAAGGAATGACCCAGTGGACGGAATTCCCATATTTCAGTCCAATTCGAGCTGCAGATGCGGTGACATACTCGATCTCAAACCAGGGATGATCAGTCAACATCCACATGAACACCTGTCCTACTGCGCCAGTTGCGCCGATAACTGCTACTTTGATCTTCTCCATGGTGTCCTCCTGAAAGTGGTTAGTCAATGTATCTCGTCTGTATATTTATACATTATATATACACTTTTCCATTTTAACTCAAGTGCTTTTCTTAAATATGTTTCTATAATAACAGTTTGTTATATTTATTACAATATGTTATTAATAAGCTCAAAGGGATTCCCTCTTTAATCAATACCTTTTGTGTGTTACACTTAACATATGATTAGTTGCGGAAGTGCAAACATGCCTCTACATTCCGGAAAAGTCCCCAGATGGCTCTATGAGCGTATGGAAAAGATTGGCTTCGCCATCACAGAACTTATTATCAGGGAATATGGTACCGAAGGGTTCTTATCACGCCTGAGTAATCCATACTGGTTTCAGGCACTGGGATGCGTTATGGGAATGGATTGGCATTCTTCAGGAATCACCACTTCCGTTATGGGATCATTAAAACGGGCAGTAAACAAACATAGTCAGGATCTAGGTCTCTACATATGCGGCGGAAGAGGGAACCTCTCAAGAAAGACTCCTTTGGAATTAGCGGACATCTCCCGACAATTCGGGATTGAGAGTAATCCTTTGATACGTGCCTCCCGTTTAAGTGCAAAGATAGATAACACCTGCCTGGATGATGGTTTTCAACTCTATCTTCACTGTTTCATCCTCGACAGGGAATCACACTGGGCAGTTGTACAACAGGGAATGAATAAAGAGACAAAAACCGCAAGAAGGTATCATTGGCATGCAGCTGAGATCGCATCGTTCGTTGATAACCCGCAATCTGCCATCATTGGGAGTCCCAAAGGAATCATCGTAAACATGGTAGATCATCGCTCATCAGATTCACGTAATGCTGTGGTCTCTTTTATGCATGAACATCCAGATCGTCAGGTAAAGGAGCTGCAGGCATTAGGATTCCCAGTTAAACGTAAGCTGCAGCTTGAATTGTTTATGCCTGAACATCATGATATACGTTCATCAGATCTTGATGCAGGTAGATTAGGAGCAATACTGGCTACCGCTTATGAGCACCAAGTCACTGGTTTTGAAGAAGCTCTGCTCATTCCGGGAGTTGGCCCAAGAACTGTGCAATCACTAGCACTTGTCAGTGAGATAGTCTATGGAACTCCAAACAGATTCTCAGATCCTGCTCGTTTCTCTTTTGCTCATGGGGGTAAAGACGGGCATCCATTCCCTGTCCCGATAAAGACATATGATGAGTCAATCTCACTATTACGTACAGCAATCGATCACGCAAAGGTAGGGCAGAAAGACCGTGTCGATTGTATAAGAAGACTGCATCTCTTCACAAAGGAGATCGAACAGCACTGTCAACCGTATGCAGACGTACAGGCGGCAATCGATCATGAGAAAAGACTCTCAAGCTCCTTAGGAGGTCGAACCTGTTTCTCACACCAGTCAGTATCTTCCAACGTACGCTAAGTATACTGAGTTGATTGTTAAAACACCTTTATAAGAAGAGAAACAGGACCATTCCTCCTCGACTATTCGTTTCTGTTCATTAATCCCACTTAGAATTCTTTGTGTGCAGTATATCTATCGATTAAGTTCTATCTTCACTTTAACATCATCAAAAGCGGATATCTGTTTCATTCGGGCAGCAAATAGTTCTGCCTCATCAAGCACGGTGTAGGGACCGACGAAGATCTCATATGAATCATTTTCTGAACGCACTTGGACATTGACAACATCAAGATCCTTAAGCTGGGTCTTGATCTGTTCCTTCTCATCAGAAGTTAAACCATCAGCAATCAGTACCCAGTAATAAGAATCCGCATCAGGAAGATTTACTGTCGGAGCAATCTCATCGATACTCTCAGGTTCAGGTTCAGTATTCGCTTTTATTTCCTGCTGCGGCTTGGGAGATGGGGTCTCTTGCACAGTCTGAGTGACCGGCTGTTCCGAAGGCTCTCCCTGCTGCACCTTCTCCTGCTCCTGCACAACAGGTTTTTGTTCTTCAGCAGTCGTGACGTCAGAACTCTTTTTCTCTCGGGGATAAAAGTAGATAAGCCCCAACCCTGTAGTGATCGCCAACAAAAGTGTTATAGCAAATATCACTAAAAGATATGTTCTTTTTGACATGTTTTTTCTCCTATCCCTTATGTGTTTTGATCAAGATGCTTATACAGAGCTTGTAATTGTCTTTTGAGGCGATCATCACCATGATTGTTTAGTATAACATATATTGGTATCTCATCAAAAAAATATTTAGGCTCGAGCATCTTCTGCACTCTGTCCTGTCTGATGTAATCTGATAACGACATCGATCTTGTGCTTTTTGCACGTTGAAAACGAAACAACTGCCATGCTTTGACATAGATTATCATATCACAGAACTTGTTTAACCCCATCTTATGCAATACTGCCGCATTTAGCACAGTCCCTTTGGGATATTGCGATGTATCACGGTCTTTGATCATCTCCTCACACATGGATACCATAAGAGGGTGAGTCACCGCTTCCAGAAAGGTAAGTTTTATATGATCTGCAAACACTATAGATCCTAATTTCTTTCTATCAATCTCACCATCGACCCCTAGGATAGTATCACCGAAATAACTCAACAGTCTCTCTTTTGAACGATACAACGCTTCATGTCCTAAATAATCGACATCAATAACATACCAGCCGTCTTTCTCCATGAGACTACCTACACGATTCTTTCCAGTGCAGAACTTTCCCGTGAGTCCTATGATCATTAATGCATTCCTCCCCAACTTTCGCCAGTCTCAATGCTCACACGAAGTGGAACTTTAAGTTCAACGACATGTTCCATTTCCATTCTCACCAGTTCTTTCATCTGCCTGATCTCCTCAAGCGGCACTTCAAAGATCAGCTCATCATGGACCTGTAATAGCAAACGTGATCGTAATCCCAATTCAGTGATGCGTCTATCGACGGCAATCATCGCAGCCTTCATAATATCAGCAGCCGATCCCTGTATTGGCGTATTGACTGCAATACGTTCTGCACTGGACTTCTCGGTACGATTACGACTGTTTATTCCCTGAATAACCCGTTCATGCCCAAATAGGGTCTTCACACTTCCAGTTTTCTCTGCTCCACTGATAAGCTCATCAATAAAACGTCGAATCCCGCTATATCGTGCAAAGTAAGAGTCGATAAACTCAACAGCCTGTTTACGTGATATATCAAGTTCACGAGAAAGCCTGAACGGAGACATCCCGTACATTACCCCGAAGTTTATCGTCTTAGCAATACGACGCTGCTGATTAGAGACCTCTTCTGGAGGGATATTGAAGATTAGTGAGCCGGTATGTCTATGAACATCCCCACCGCTGATAAAGGCCTCCTTCAATCCCGGGTCATCAGCATAGTGGGCAAGGACAACAAGCTCGATCTGTGCATAATCGGCAGAGAGGAAAACATACCCGTCTTGAGGAACGAAAGCGGATCTGATACGTCTGCCGTCATCACTACGTATCGGAATATTCTGAAGATTCGGATTTCTGCTTGATAGTCTCCCCGTTGCTGTACCAGTCTGTACAAAACTCGTATGGATACGGCCGGTCTGAGGATCTATCAACTTTGGAAGGGTATCAACATAGGTATTCTTCAGTTTTGTCAGTCCACGATGCTCTAAGATCCATTGAGGGATAACATCTATCTTAGCCAGCTCCTCCAGTACAGAGGTGTCGGTAGAATAACCGGTTTTTGTCTTCTTGACAGGAGTCAATCCCCGATCTTCAAAAAGGATTGTCTGTAGTTGTTTCGTTGATCTTACATTGAACGTTTTCCCACATTCGGTATAGATCTTCTGTTCAAGTCCCTCCAGACGTTCGGTAAGTTCGAGGCCGAATCCATTAAGCTTTTCAGGAAGAAGCTTCATCCCTCGAAATTCCATATCGGCAAGAATACGCAGAATCGGCATCTCTATATCATGAAAGAGCTTTTTCATCCCACGCTGATCAAGTTCAGCGGCAAAAAGCAGATAGAGCCTATAGGTTATATCAGCATCCTCTGCTGCATAATCAGATGCTTTGGTGAGTTCTATTTCAGGGAAGAGTGAACCCTTTGGTACGACATCAGAGAACTTTGTTGTCGTATAGTCCAGATAGACCTCTGCAAGTTTATCCATATTGTATGTTATAGCATTTGCATCAAGCAGCCAGGCGGCAATCATCGTATCAAAGTAGATAGTTGCCAAGGTGATACCCCACCGTCTTAGAACGGTGTAATCATATTTGATGTTCTGCCCTATGATCCTCATTCCAGGATCCTCAAGAAGCGGTCGAAGCAGTTCTCGAACGACATCTGCATCTATAACACTCCTCCCCCCGGCGATCAGTGGTATATAGTAGGCTGATCTCGCTTCAAAAGAAATCGAGAACCCAACAGGACGGGCACGCATTTGATCAATGTCATCAGTCTCGATATCCAATGCGAATATGCCAACTTCTCTGATGTGCGGGATCAATTCAGCAAGCTCTGCGACAGAGGCTATGATCCGATACCTTCCCTTTCCCTGTAGTTGGTGCAGAAGCTTATCGTCTTTCTGCTCCTTCCTGCTGCCCTGCATCTTTCCCTTATAGGATCCTCCGGCAGATACTATCAGACCTTTTGAACCGATCCTCTGAAAGAACGGTATCATCTTCTCAAATACAAACTTATCTGTAGTAAAAGAGTCAATGTCACAACAGACATCAGCCCTGTCATCAAGAATCACAAGCCGTTTACTCAAGAAAGCTGTATCACGGTTCTCTTCAAGTTTTTTTCGTATTGATGGTGTGCAGGCAGCAATATGCTCATATACTCCCTCTAAGCTCTGATGAGCCGCCAATAGCTTGACCGCACCTTTCGGGCCGATGCCTCTGACCCCGGGTACATTATCAGCAGTATCACCTATTAATGAAAGGTAATCGACTATCTGCTCCGGCCATACACCAAAAGACTCGTAGACTGCATCACGATCGACATGGAGCAAATCCCCCTTGACCGGTCGTAACGCACTCACGCTGCTTGAGACCAATTGAAGCAGATCCTTATCGCTAGAGACGATTACACTCTTCATCCCCTTAGCTTCAGCAGCTTTCACCAGTGTTGCAATCACATCATCCGCTTCCATCCCATTCTTACGAATCACCGGAATACCAGCCGCAGTCAGGATCTCTTCGATCATCGGGATCTGGGACTGCAGATCATCAGGAGTCTTCTCTCTGTTCGCCTTATACTGATCATACATCACATGTCTAAAGGTCAATCCTATTGAATCCATAGCAACGACCAGATGGGTTGGCTGCTCCTTCTTGAAGATAGAGAAGAACATGCGGAAGAATCCAAAGATCGCTGATATATTCTGCCCATCAGCATCAGTCATCGGTCGATTGATGAATGCAAAGTAGGCACGATAGATAAGACCATATCCATCAATGACGTAGAACGTATTATTCGATTCCATTATTCCTCCAAAGGCAAAGTTACCTGTAACCCATCATATGCCGGTTCTATCCCTTCCGGTAGTATAGCACGTAATGCTTCATGATCCAGTTGATGACACATATGTGTCAAATACCCGCGTTTCGGCTGAAGAGACTCAATCGTCGCTACAGCATCAGAGACTGAGAAATGAGTTGGATGAGCAGAGTACCGCAATGCCCCGATAATAAGGACATCCAATCCCTGCAGCAGCTTTAGACTGCTTTGTGGAATCCCGCTGCAATCAGTCAGGTATGCCATATCGCCAAATCTATACCCATAGATCACCTGTCTTCCATGGTAGATTGGGATTGCCTGCACAAAAAGATTCCCGAAAGTACAACCTTTCTCATCAATGGGACGTAAATCGAGAGTGGGGACTCCTCCGCCGGGGTGAGAAGAGGTGAAGATATAGGAAAAACGTTTTTTGATCTGCATTAAAAGAGCAGCAGCTCCGTAGACAGGAAGTGGTGAATGTGCCGAGAACACACGCAGATCATCGATACCGTAGATGTGATCTGCATGATCATGTGTATAGAATACTGCATCCAAGTGTTTGATTCGGGCTCTCAAAGCCTGTAGACGAAACTCCTGCCCTGTATCAATCACATATACAGCCTCTTCATGCTCAATCATGATAGATGAACGCATACGATTATTACGGGGATCAGAAGAGGTACAGACTGAACAGTCACAGCCGATCATGGGAACACCATGAGAAGTCCCGGTTCCCAAAAAGGTCACTCGCATAAATCAGTTCGTCAGATCTTTGACAACTATTTCCAAATTATCAAAGCCGCTCTGCATATAATCTTTGAGAATATCCATCGCATCAGGAAAATCCATCTTATCAACAGTCTGCAATAACTGCTGTTTCAGGATATCCGGATCCATATCACCGAAATTTACTGTTTCTTGAAGAATCTCTACAAAGTTAGTAACGGTATCTCCTCCAGCTTTCATAGCTCTATTGGCTGCATCTATCAAAGTCTCTTTGTCCACCTGTTTTAAAACCTTATCTATCTCCTGCTGTGTCACACCGGATTCCTGATAGCTGTCATTGATGTTTTTCACAAACTCTGTAAGAATATTCTTCTCTTCCGTCTTACTCACTCTATTATTTGTCGCATGCCAACTGGTCTTGAACAATTCGTCTGATAGTTCCGGCAAAAAGAAGTAAATAACGCAGAATATGAGGACAACTATCGTGAGCAGTGCCACAAACCGTGTAAATAGCGGTGTTCGTTTACGTACCATGCAATTCCTCCCTATTCAGCATACTTGTATTCTACACGAGTTTCAACTAAAGCATACTGCGTATTGCCATGCATATAGAATAGAATCTATTCATATCTGTATCCGATCTTGAAGTCAGAACGACCGGTACCGATAATCCGACTACAATTCCAGCTGATCTGCACCCATCTACGAGTATCATAAGTTTATTGACCGCATTTGCAGTATCAAGGTTAGGACAGAGTAACAGATCAGCATTACCGGCTACTCCACTCACAATCCCCTTGATCGCAGCAGCCCGTGCAGAGAGTGCTACATCAATCGCATAGGGACCTTCAATCTCACAATCACCAAAGACTCCGTATTCCTGCTGCTCTTTTACAAGCCGCATAGCATCCATCGTAGAAGGGATTTTAGGATTCACTGTTTCGACTGGTCCGATCACCGCGACTTTCGGCTTTTGTATGCCCATTCGACGCATAGTATGCAGTGCATTGAAGAGTATACTCCGCTTCTTTTCGACATCCGGAGCAATATTGATCGCTGCATCTGTCACAAAGAGCGGCTTATGATAGTAGGGAAGATCAAATAGCCCCAGATGGCTGATCAATCCGTCAGGGAGGACAAGCCCTGAGGACTTATCAAGAAGGGACTTGCCGAAGACCGATGTATGCACAATCCCCTTCATAAGTATGTGCGCTCTTCCCTCTTTTACCGCTGTCACTGCCAAGGCACAAGCTTGCTCATGATCTTTCGCATCTATGATCTGTTCATCTGTTACGGTATAAGACACTCTCGCTGCTATCTGTAGGATTTTAGCACGATCACCAAAGAGCAGGGCATCTGCCAGATGCCGTTTATTTATCTCTGAGAGACAGCGTTGCGTATCCTCATGTTCAGCTGCAGCTACAGCGATGCAAGGTCTTTGTCTTTCGGTGTGACCCGCCAGGTCTATCAACCTTTCAAACTCGCACATATTCCCTCACCTCTCGTGTCCCATTATAAACAGCAAGTCCATTCTCAGCTAGTGAGAGCATCTCACGTTCTCCTGGTATCACATAAATCGGGGCAAGATATGCTACCCGCTTCTGCAGTTCCTCTACAATGCTGCTGCTTTTTGTCATACCGCCAGTCAGGACAATAGCATCAACCTTCCCCTGCAGGACCGTCGCTAAGGCTCCAATCTCCTTTGCTATCTGATAGAGCATTGCCCTTAGATAGAATGAAGACTTCTCATCCCCATCTCGCGCCTGCTGTTCGATCAGCTTTATATCACTAGTTCCCATATAGGCAGCCATACCGCCATGCCCGCAGATCTTTTTCTGCAGGGTCTCCCGGCTATAGCTGCCTGAAAGAGTTAAACGGACTAGATCACCGGCAGGCACTCCCCCTGAACGTTCAGGGCTGAATGGTCCCTCGCCATCCAGTGCATTATTCACATCGATAACTTTTCCATACCGGTGAGCACCAATAGAGATTCCCCCTCCAAGATGCACAACGATCATTCGGGTCTGTTCATAGGGAAGAGAGAGCTTATCGGCAATCTCTCTGGCAGCGATCTTCTGATTGAGAGCATGAAAGATACTCTTCCTTTCGATCTCCGGCATCCCTGAGATCCGAGCTTCAGGAATCATCTCATCAACGACTACGGGATCTGCGATGAAAGCTCTGCATGAGGCTTTTTGTGCAAGTTCATAGGCTAAACCGGCTCCAAGATTACAGGCATGCTCTCCATATCGAGATATATCAAGATCTTCAAGCATATCAGATGATACGGCATATACCCCTCCCTCAAGGGGATGGAGAAGACCTCCGCGCCCCATCACTATATCGATATCAGAGAGATGTGTTCCAGACTCTTTGATGAAAGTGAGAATATAGCCTAACCTATATGATTTCTGGGTAATAATAGTTGCAAACCGCTGCAGATCTTCACGTCTATGGTAGATCATTCTGATCTGCAGCTCCTCCAAACCTCTATACAGTGCAATCTTCGTTGTAGTAGATCCGGGATTGATCACTAGTATTGTAGGTATCGTAAGCATCTCCTTTATGAATTCTTACAATAGGCAATAGTCTGTTCGATCAGTCGTAGGTTTACATCAATAAATTCATGTTTCTTTATACTTACCGGGAGAATCTTCCGCAGTGTCTCTACCGAAAGGACTCCGGTCTTTACCAGATAAGCAGTGATCATCACCACATTCGCTGCTGCGAGCAGTTTCTCTTCCTTTGCGATATCAGTTGCAGGAATGGTGAAGACATGTACATCATCCCGCTGTACTTTTTGTGTCACGATTGATGAGTTGATAAATATCCACCCACCCGAGACCACTGTCTGTTCAAAGGTATCAAGTGATGGCCCATTCATGGCAATCAACACATTTGGGTTACCGACTACAGGGGAACCGATATGTGTCTCTGAGAGTATGACAGTCGCATTTGCATGTCCTCCACGCATCTCTGGGCCATACGAAGGAAGCCAAGTCGATTCAAGTCCTTCTGATATCCCGCATTTAGCCAGCAATACTCCCGCAGAGAGTACTCCCTGACCACCAAATCCGGCAATCTTCACTCGCTGCTCTTCCATCTTATTCATATACTTTGTGCATTCAGGCAGAACAGCACTGCCGCGGAGGAGCTTAACCATTTCGGTATCATCCAGCCATGGCATCCGGCTGTTCTTCTCCCCCTCTGATAGGTCCTTTATACGGTCTCGAAAGCACCCGACAGGATATTTCTTCTCTAAGGTAGTGACGATCCATCTACGTGCAGAGATTGGATCCATCTTCCAATTGATCGGACAAGGAGAGAGAACTTCTATAAATGAGAACCCTTTATGATCCAACTGACACTGGAGACCCTTGTGTATCGCTTTTCGTGTCTTCATGACTTCGGCAGGTGTTCCAAGAGAAACTCGCTCTATATATACAGGAGACTCAAGAGCATTCATGACTTCACACATACCGATAGGATTTCCATCTCGTCCGTGGTCCCTGCCTAATGGTGTTGTCGTAGTTTTTTGTCCCAGGAGTGTTGTGGGAGCCATCTGCCCGCCGGTCATCCCGTAGATCGCATTATTAATGAAGATCACCGTTATGTTCTCTCCGCGATTGGCGGCATGCATGATCTCGGCCGTGCCGATTCCTGCGAGATCACCGTCTCCCTGATATGAGATCACCACTGTATCATCCAGGGTTCGTCTGACCCCGGTAGCTACTGCAGGTGCTCTTCCATGCGAACACTGTATATTACCGGTATCATAGTAGTAGTAGGCAAACACAGAACAACCGACCGGCGAGAGGAAAATGACTCTATCCTGAATCCCGAGATCATCAATCGCTTCTGCAATAAGTTTCTGTGCCGTTCCATGTCCACATCCCGGACAATAATGGGTAACTCGTTCACCGGGACCTTTTCGTTCATAGGTATCATAGAAAGCTTCTGCTTTTTTATATTTGATCATCTTCTATGCCTCCTTCTCAAGATCCCGAACCACTCGAGTCACGATCTCATTTACTGAAGGGATTACCCCTCCCAGCCAGTTATATTTAAGCAGCTGCACGGTATTCCCAACAGCTAACTGAACATCATCAGCCATCATACCCTCATTGAGCTCGACTATAATAAATGTCCTCTCATCCTTCTCAGCCAATGAAGCTAATTTCTTCTTGGGAAAGGGAAACAACGTCTTTGGTCTAAACAGCCCGGCCCGAACACCCTTCGCCCGGAGGTCTTGTACTGCACTCATACAGATTCGTGAACAAATACCAAAGGCGACAAAGACAACTTCAGCATCTTCGACCATGTCCTCCTCATAGTCTATGCAGGACTCTTCGAGTTGTTGATACTTTCTCTGAAGTTTCTCGTTATGTTCCTGCTGCAGTTCCGGATTCATCAGGATCGATGTGATCAGATTTTTACGGCTCTCATGATCGCCATAGACAGCCCATGGTTTTCTCTCCACTTTCAGGATCTCTCCAGAGATATCAATAGCTTCCATCATCTGTCCGATATAGGCATCGCTCAAGATAAACACGGTTATTCTATACCTATCTGCCAATTCAAAAGCTCTTCGCGTGAATTCAAACATCTCAAGTACTGAATTCGGTGCTAACACAAGATTATGGTAATTCCCATGACCGCCGCCTTTGATTACCATGTTATAGTCACTCTGCTCAGGCCAGATATTCCCAAGGCCTGGTCCCGCCCGCTGAACATCCACCACTACGCAGGGAAGTTCAGCTCCTGCGATGTAGGAGAGCCCTTCAGACATCAATGCGATCCCGGGACCTGATGATGCTGTCATGACTCTTGCCCCTGCTGATGCAGAACCATAGAGCATATTTATAGAACTCACTTCAGACTCTGCCTGTAGGAAAGTCCTTCCGGCACTGGTAAAATACTGTGCGGCTGCTTGTGCAATCTCACTGGCAGGGGTTATCGGATACCCGAAGAAGTGAGTTGCCCCTCCCATAAGAGCACCATGAATGACCGCTTCGTTACCTTTCATCAAACGCTTACTCATCGGCGACCTCCTTCTCATCCGCAAAAACGGTTATTGCCCCAGGTTCCGGACACGAGAAGAAACAGAGCCCGCATGCTGTACACGTATCATACCCATGAAACACTGCATGTAGATAACCCAACTTGTTGATCTGTGTACCGATCATGAGACAATGATGAGGACACGCATTGACACATACGCGACAGCCTTTGCACTCATCGGTTGTAATCTTGACATAGTTCATGATTATTCTCCAAAGATTTCAAACGCACCAACCCCGAAGTAGTTGATGGCACTGATCGTATTGACGACCTCCTCAGGTATATCAATAATATTCAGATGGTGCCCGGGACAATTGAGGCGTGCACAGACATGAAGGGTATTCCTGTTTCCGGGAAGATAAAGAACAATCCCCCGGTTACAATCGCAATCAGACTCACAGCAATGATACTCCTCCATAAGAGAAGTCCCGCATACGGGACAATACGCCTCTACAAGAGTATTGTCAGTAACCTGATCCGGAAGAAAACTGAAGAGTTTTGCATGACTCCCCCAGAAGGCATCAACAAATACAATACCCTCTTTCTTTCCGATCCTCACCTTTAGTTTGATCGAATGCTCCCCATGAATCTTTACGCTCTCCACGAGAAGGCTATGCCCATGTCTGCAGAAAATGGATTCGACAATAAGATATTCATTATCACCACGCTGCTCAAGCCGGAACCCTGGCGGCACCGTCTGCCTAAGCTCGTGTGGGATATGTATGTTCTTCAACTTCATACGCACCTCTCATACCAGAAAATCAATGAGAAAGAACGTTCTAAACTACCTATAGTCATAGTACAGGCAACAGGTGATTCTGTCAAACACGAACTATGATAATTGTTTGATCGGATCTCATTGGGAAGGGATAATGTCTTAAGCAGACGGAAAGGATCTTGTCGCATAATATGTAAAGCAAAGAAGTTATACTCCCTAGTTCTGCACTGCCTTCCCAAAGAAACTAAGATTAATTCTCTGTCACAGTAGGAGTATATTTTTATATTCTTTCATAATATGCATGTATAGTGCTGTATATGGGCACCATTGTTCAGGGGGGGGCGTTATGTATCTGATACAGATCCGGAGAACTTTTCTAACCATCCGGAGAATCCTATCGTGACGAAAAGGGGCTACTGGTCACGTATATGACCTATTCACAAATCGTTTATTTTAACAAATTAAAATTGTAAATAGACAAATAATGTCTTATCCGGCCAGATTCATGCTCCAAAGGGATATGAGTATTGGCTGCTCAAGTTTGACGGAGTATCATCGAATAAGGATAAAGAGTTGAGTGATCCCAAAGGGTATTGCGTAATCGAGTACATCTACTACAAGATGTCGGCAACCCACAGTTATGGGCAGGCTTTCTCAGTTATCCGGTCACTCGGATTATCAGCTGATCAGAGAGAAGAAATGTTTCGACGGATGGTGTTTAATGTCGTTGCAAGAAATCAGGATGACCATGTGAAGAATATCTCATTTCTCATGGATAAATCAGGTGTATGGCGATTATCTCCTGCCTATGATGTCACCTATAGTTACCAGCCGGGAGGAACTTGGACAGGGCAGCACCAAATGAGCATTCACGGGAAAAGAGATGATTTTCAGTATGATGATCTTAAGGCGGCAGCAAAAGATGCTGGAATTCTCAGAGGTCATGAGAAGATAATTATTGAACAGGTATGTGATGCAGTGGCTTTATGGCCGAAACTTGCCGCAGAGGAGGGGCTTTCGGCAAAGAAGATAAGTCAAATCCAAGGGACTTTGTGCCTGTATTTGGGAACGACCTAACAGTCCCGATCACTTGGGGTTGCCAGGCTGCTGTCAGATCTCTGTCTCCGCAGTACTGCAGGACAGTATGTGATTCACAGCAAAAAGATAGGACCTTTTTCTTCAAGACATTCACACGTCCATCATGCCCTCTCCTCCGGTATCTAAGAACCAACATGAAGAGACAATGGATCTTGTTTCGCCGATCAAAGATCTGGAAACAGGAGAATACTGCAGAAATTCTCTCTACGAAGTTCCCGGCAGCATAGGTGGTAGAGGTATTGCAGATGATGGCGCTGCATGTGACAGCTTACTCTTCAAGGAACGATGATGATCATCAGCTCTGTGGTGTATGTATCTCTTGTCATTGTTCACGGTAAGACTCATACTTTCTCTGAGGACCAAAACTGACTTGCGCAGAACAAAAGGTGTATACTTGCACCTATGAGTCGACAAGAATATGTACGAAGGGAGCCGGCATAATGAAACCAGGTTTGTATGAAGTGATCAAGAACAGAGAGATATCAGAAGCTTTGGAAAAGACAGATGAGCTGGAAGCTGTTGACACCCCGCTTCATGAGGCCGATAGTGCAGATCATCTTGCACAGTACCTCTATCACCTTATGATCTATGTGCTGCATCAAATCAGATCAGATCATGATCAGAACATCATAGATCGACAGATCACCCTGTGCAATCGTATTATTGATACGGCAGAATCTCTTGGGACAGATCTTTCTGCATTTCGCATAGACACAAAAGGGGATAGACTGCTTGCAGTACTTACTGCAGCCGAATATATGGTGTCAAGACATCCTGTCAGACCTGACACCCCAATCTCCTTAGGATCTCTGTTAACCGGTGCCAGGAAGGATCCCTCCCTCGTATCACAACTGCAGAAAGAGATCAGCAGTGCAGACCGTGTCGATATCCTCTGCTCTTTTATCAAGTGGAGCGGCATACGCATACTGCGGGAAGCCCTCACTGCCAGGACTTCACAAGGGAAAGAGTTACGGGTCATAACCACAAGCTACATGGGAGCGACCGAACTAAAGGCTATTGAAATGCTCTCTGATCTCCCGAACACTACCATCAAGATCAGTTATGACACCCATAGAACTCGTCTTCATGCAAAAGCATATCTCTTCTATCGCGCCACCGGGTTCTCAACAGCCTATATTGGCTCTTCGAACATCTCCTATGCCGCACTGACAGACGGGCTGGAGTGGAATACAAAGATCAGTCAGTATGAGCAGCCCTATCAATGGGATAAGATCACTGCCACCTTTGAGACCTATTGGCATGACAGGGAGTTCGTACCGTATGATCATGAAGAACGTGAATATCTGCAGCAAGCCCTCCAGACCGAGAGAACAGGTAGAAGTAGTGATACTATCGGGTACCTGCAGTTCGTCGATATACGTCCCTACGGATTTCAGCAGGAGATCCTTGACACTATCTCAGCAGAACGGTTGATTCACCACCGCGTAAGACATCTTGTCGTTGCCGCAACAGGTACTGGCAAGACCATGATCGCTGCATTTGATTTCCGCACTTGGTCTATGAATTTTGCCAAAACCGCTTCGAATCATACGTACCCTCGATTCCTCTTTATCGCTCATCGAAAAGAGATTCTGGAGCAATCACTCAGAACCTTCCGTATGGTCCTGCGTGATCAGAACTTCGGTGCCGTCATGGATGGCGGGAACACCCCGTCATCGATCGATCAGCTCTTCCTCTCTGTGCAGTCCTTCCGTACAAAGACATTCTCAAGAAGACTCCCTAGAACATACTACGACTACATCATCATTGATGAGTTCCACCATGCAGCAGCGGCAAGTTATAAAGACCTTCTTGACTATTTCACTCCGGCTTCTCTATTAGGTCTTACAGCAACCCCGGAACGGAATGACGGTATTGACCTGTTTCATTATTTTGATGATCACATTACTGCAGAGATACGCCTGCCTGATGCAATAGACAGAAAGCTGCTCTGTCCCTTCCAGTATTTCGGAGTGACCGATACGATCGATCTTTCTCACCTCACATGGAGCAAAGGATCATATCTCACCAGCGAACTTGACCATATTCTCACGGGAAACCATGTACGAGCACAGCAGATCCTTGATCGACTGCAGGACTATGTCCTTGATATAAGGAAGATGCGGGCATTGGGATTCTGTGTTACCCAGAGCCATGCCCAGTTCATGTCACAGTGGTGCAATGACCATGGGGTCTCGTCAGCCTGTCTTACTTCACGATCATCAAGAAAAGATCGCTCTAATGTTCAGCAGAAGCTGAGAGACCGAACGGTCAACTTGATCTTTGTCGTTGACCTCTACAATGAGGGTATCGATATCCCGGAAGTCGATACGATCCTCTTTCTCCGTCCGACTGAATCATTGACGGTATTTCTGCAGCAGCTTGGACGAGGATTACGTCTCTATAAAGAGAAGGATTACCTCACAGTTCTTGACTTTGTCGGGCAGGCACATAAGAAATTCCGTTTTGATCTGCGTTACCGTGCCCTGATAGAACAGGGAACCTACAGATTCAAAGATGAGATGGAAGCAGGTTTCCCGCATCTACCGGCGGGGTGTTCGATTCAGTTTGAACGAGTCGCAAAAGAGTATATTTTTGAGAATATTCGACAGACACTGTCCGTGAGAAGGAATTATCTAGTCCCTCAGATTGCATCCTTTCGGCAGGACACCGGTAAAGCAGTCACGCTTGAACGCTTTATCAGCTACTATGCACTTACTCTTGATGATATCTATCGTAATTCAACATGGTCTTCGCTCTGTGCAGAAGCAGAAGTGATCCCGCCATATACTGCACATGATGAGAAACAACGGAGAACAGGGATGCGCAGGATCAAGCATGTCGATGATATTGACTATATTGATACACTGCTTCAGTTATTGACCAAAACAGCGACAGTAGATACTGAGACTAAACGACGTTATGCCATGATGGGTCTTTTCAGCCTCTGGGGATGCAAGACGCAGATACAGAACATCACGGAAGGAATCAAAAGACTGCATCAACAGGAGGTTCTCTGCAAGGAACTTATAGATCTGTTAGAACTGCGAAGAGATCAGATAACCAATACATTCAAGCCGATTGCTATGGACTTCATACTTCCTCTGCATCTACACTCCCGCTATACCCGCGATGAGATCCTTACTGCACTGGGAAAGTGGGATTTCTCGAAGAGAGTGCCGGTGCAGGGAGGAGTCCTCTACCTGAAGCATATCAACACTGATATCTTCTTCATCACCCTAGACAAACAGGAGAAACACTATTCACCTACCACGATGTATCAGGACTATGCGATCGATGAACGGCTGTTTCATTGGCAGAGCCAGTCGACGACGTCCGTATCATCGCCAACCGGTCAAAGATATATTCATCAAAGAGAGCGGAAGAGTACTGTACTATTGTTCGTCCGTGAACAAAAGAGTATCAACTCACTTTCCGAACCCTACTACTTCCTGGGACCTGCCGATTATGTGAACCATACCAGCAGCCGACCAATCAATATTATCTGGCGGTTACGCAGACCAATGCCCGCACACCTGAGAGCGAAGACTGCTCGTATGGTGCTCCCCTGATCGGGGAGTCATTTCTCTACTGATATCCCTCTTACGATGATATCAAGGGACTGCTCAAACTGTTCAGCAGCCCCGACCTCTTTTTGTACATAGGTCTTTATAAGAAGCATCTGATAGGTAGAAAAGAGAAATTCAGCAGTCCTCTCCACATTGATATCGAGGAAGACTCCTTGATCTATTCCATCCTGCAGTATGGAACCAAGGAGATCAACCGACTGTTTATTCAGATCGTTGAACCCGTCTCTCCCCTCGATGACCGAGAATATGGCTGGATCTTTTATAATGATAGCACACAAGTCGGTATCCTCATTGAGATAGCAGTAGGCACGTTCCGCCATCACAATGAAACGCTCTTTTGTATCTTGTGTTCCCTGAAGGGCGGTGAGAACCTTATTATGCCAGATAAAGAGAGCTTTTCGGAGTACTTGATCATAGAGATCCTGTTTATTCGATACGTAGAAATAGAGGTTGCTTTTTGTCATGCCAACAGCCAGGGCAACATCCTGCACTGTCGTCTTCCGGTATCCGTATTGTGCAAAGATGCCTTTTGCGGCATCTAATATCAAAGCTAGTTTTCCGTTTGAATCCATCGCCCCCCCGTCAATGGCTGAACAATCAAACAAATAGTTCAGTTGTTCACATCTTTATCAGTGTAGCAGTCGGTTGTGTTGGTGTCAATGTTCAGGTTTTTGTATGCGTAAGTCGATCTTATCTAAGTGACTCTATAGTATAATACTCCTTACCCACAGTAATCAGCGTCTGCTGGTATACTATCTGGTCAGCATACAGATCTATCCGAGCAAGAATCAGATCAGTCTCGGGACCGACTCCATTTTCAAACTGCTGTTTCCTGAATGCGATTATCTCACGATCATGCTGCATCTTCTCTTCATAATAATGTGCAGTCTGCTGCAGAATCGCTAATTGATTCACCGCACTCCTGTAAGTATAGAGTACCCGATCCCTAGCCTGTTGTTTATCATGTATTGCCTGTTGTACTGAAAGGTTCTTCTCAGAGATATCGACCAGCTTCTTCCCTCCATCCCATATCACGGCATTGACAGCGATCGTAGCATTGAACGAATAATCATTCTTTCGGCACCAATCAGTCTCGATAAAAGGAAACCGAGGGCCACTGTACCCAAGGTCAATCCGAAGAGCCAGATCCGGTTTCCAATAGACTGAATTCCCTGCGATCTTTGCAGCGATAGTGCGAACAGCTATGGATCCATTCAGCATCTCAAAAAGTGTCTTCTCATCTGAGAAGACGACATTCTCGGTTTCATCGAGTTTCCCGGTATCGGCCGTCAACATCTTCTGTGTATCGGGAGTATAGTTGATCTCAGCATGCTGCAGCTCAGGCAGCCCTGTGAGATGCTGCAGGTCAAAGAGAACCATCTGTTGCTGAGATGCTATCCGGGAAGTGGCAAGCACGACCTCCTGCACCCGCATACCAGTTGACAGGACCTCCTCCTTCAGAATAAACCCATTTGCATAATTCTGTTCTGTGATCGTCATAAGGCGCTTGCAGAGCAGCAGTTGTTCAGCAAGAGCCTTCTCTATCTCCTCAAGATGCGACTGAGTATCTAAGAGGATCACCAGCCTTGTCGTAAGCTCCTCCTCAAGGAGCTGGGCATCCAACTGTCGAATAGTGACATTTCTGTCATGCAGATCAATCGAATCAGAGATCTTCCCCCAGGTATAGATTGGTTGTGTGACTGAAAGATTAAACTGGTAGTAGGTGGATTCCTGTCCCTCATAGAGCTCTATAGGGTCTCCGGAAGTCTGAGGTTCCATACCTGGAGGCCAATCTATTCCTCCCAGAATATCATTGGAATAGACGGATATAGGCGGCTTCGGATTCCCGATATAGGTTGCCGATACTTCACCATCTATCGTCGGATACCGTTCAGCCCGTGCAGACTTTGCTGCAAGCATACTTTTGGTCACAGTATATTCTTTAGTTGTAAGATCACTGTTCTGCCGCAGCATGATATCGATAAGATCCTCTTGTGAATAGGCCCATGATGATCCCCCCAGACAGAGCAAAACAATGATAAGCCATATCTGTTTATGTGTTCTTCGCATCAACCCTTCTCCTCTGTTCGATCGAATAATAGAGCGTAGGGATCAACAGCAGTGTGATCAATGTTGAAGAGATGATCCCCCCTGCAATAGCCTGTCCGAGAGGGGCATAGATCTCAGATCCGCCTCCTTTACTCAAAGCCATCGGTAATATACCGAAGAACGTCGTCAGTGTGGTCATGAGAATAGGTTGAAGTCGTGTTGCGGCTCCATTGACAACCACATCTTTAAGATCATCCTCTGTGCCGTGATTCATACGATCGATGAGCACAATAGCATTGTTCACGACGATTCCCCCAAGAGCAATGATTCCCAGAAAGGCGATCAGCGACATATCAGAGCCAAAGACAAGAAGACCAAAGACCACTCCGATCAGACAAAAAGGAACTGACATCATGATGATCAACGGCTGTATGAATCGTTCAAACTGGATGACCATTACCATATAGACAAGAAAGAATGCTGCAAGCATGACAATCATCAATGTCTTGAAGGAATTCGTCATCAACGATGACGTCCCGGTTATGCTCCACTTAATCGAAGGATCTATCGCTCCTGAAGCAAAATATGTTTCCATACGGGATCTGACTTCAGTCATATCATCCTGAACACCATATCCGATCACGGTGATCTCTTTCATACGATCCTTGTGATTGATCGTAGAGATCTTCTGATCGATCCTTGTGGATGAGAAATTATTAAAGGAGACCGATTCCCCCGATTGTACCGGGATCGAGATCTTCTCCAGGGTATTGAAAGTCATAGGTTCGTGTGCAATCTGAGAAGTCAGGCGAATAGGGTAAGATGAAGAGCTCTCCCCTGTATAGGTTCCGACATCTATCCCGTTAAACAGGATTCGAGCAGTAACTGCAGCCTCATAGGAAGAGATACCTAATCTCCCCATATGATCCAGTGCCAGATCAGTGATAAGTGTCTGTTGATCCTGCTGGATATCCAGTTTTGTCTTGTAAATCTCAGGGTCCTGTGCAAGGTGATCTCTCACACTATTCGCTGTCCTATATAAGAGATCCATATTGTTCCCTGAAAGTTCAATCCGGAAACCGCTTCCTCCTGTTCCTAGTGACAACAGTTTGTCGAAGCCGCCATTCTCGACCAAGACATCTAAATCGGGAACTTCCTCAGTCAGTGCTTTCTGCATTTCCCGTATGATATCTTTCACTCCCCGATCACGTTCTCTAAAGTCAGTAAGCATCACCTTTCCATAAGCCTGATTATCGGTAATATTTGAACGTGAATATTCATCCGAGTAGCCGGTAAAGAAGACCGTATGGTCTACTTCAGGGACAAGTCTTTTCACAAGATCCTGTACCGCTAATACCTTCTGATGGGTCTGTTCTATCGTATAGCCTTGGGGGAATTCCATATAGATGTAGAAATCCCCGGTATCAGCAGAGGGAACAAACACAACTCCCAGAACGGTGATAGTCAGAATACTTGCCGCCAGGATACTCGCTGACAGCAGAAATATAAAGAAATGATGATCGATCGACCATGAGACCATCCTTCTATAGAGCTTCTCAAGTCCGGGAAATCTGTTATCGACACGTTTACGCCGCCTCTTCACATACTGATTCACCAGAGAATCTTCTTTTTCAGAAAGCAGTCCCCTGATCCGAAGATGTGAGGCAAGAAATGGAACTATGATTATTGAGACCAATAGAGATGCTGCAATGGCAAAGACAATAGTCAAAGAGATATTGACCATGATAATCCCTATGATACCGGTCAGAAAGAGCAGAGGTAGAAATACCGCGATCGTAGTCGCCCCTGAAGCAAAAACGGCACCGCCTACTTCATGTGCCCCGGTCTCTGCCGCATCAATGACACCATACCCCTCACGCTCATACCGGAAGATATTCTCCAGGATGACGATAGAACTGTCTACGACCATTCCCAGAGCAACGATCAACCCGGAAAGGCTCAAGATATTCACCGACTGTCCGGCTAATTTCATCCCGATAAAGGAGAACACGATACTCAGGGGAATCGAGATAGAGATAATCAATGTTGCCCGTATATTCCCTAAAAAGATAAAAATAACAACTACTGCCATCAATGCACCAAGAAGTCCGGAGCGTATAGTGGTCTGCAGAGAATTCTCTATCATATCACTATCATCCTGAATGACCTTGAAAGAAATAACTCCATCATACTGACGTGCATATTTCTGCAAGATTGAATCGATCGCTTTTGTGATCTCCATGGTATTCCCGTCGTCTCTCTTAGTCACATCCACGACGATCGCACGATTCCCGTCAGCTTCAATAAAAAGTTCCTTTTCAGGATAGGTTAATATGACATCAGCGACATCAGAGAGAAAGATGAACGATTCTCCGCGATGCCCGATGACCAATCGCTTCAGTTCATTGAGCGTATCATATGATCCCTCGACAGCCATATATGTCATATCATCATGATAACTAGTCACTCCCGCCGGCAATGACACATTTGAAGCCTGGAGTACCTGATAAACATCAAGTACGGAAATATTGAGATTCTTCAGTCTCTCCATATCAAGGTTTATCTGGACCTCTTTCTCTCTCCCGCCATATGCCGAAATATCGGCTGTCCCCGGAATCCGAGCAATTGATGGAATGATCTCATCTTCAACAAAATCGTTCAATTTGTCGGGATCGCGATCACTGATGACAGCAAATGAATAGACTGCAAACATCTCTGATCCGCCGACAAAGGCATACGGTTCACTCTCCAGATCATCGGGAAGAAGACTGCTTACAAGATCAATTGACGCTCTGACCTCGGGCAGCACCTCATACGGATCCTTGTTCTCAGAGAACTCAAGCGTGATGATGCTTACCGAATTCTTACTCTCAGAGTCAATATCCTGTAAGCCTTGAAGTGTGACAAAACCATCCTCAAGAACGTTTGTGACCTTATCTTCGATGATCTCAGCCTCTACCCCCGGGTATTGGGTAATAACCATGACGGTAGGCAGACTAACATTGGGAAGAAACTCCTCATTCAGACTGTAGCCTGCAAGAATCCCAAAGCCCACCACTGCGATTCCCACAATAATAATGATTGCCGGATGTTTGATCGAGAATGTTGATATTCTCATCAATCACTTCCTTTATAGATACGGACACGCTGCCTGTCACGAAGAAAATGCTGTCCATCTATAATGACTAAGAGATCACGATACTCCTGAGAGATTGAGAATCCATCGTCATTCTCAACCAGAGGGGTGATCTGTATCCGATGTGCAGTAGAATCATTCGGATCGACATACCATATGATTCCCTCAGAAGTCTGCGCAGCATACGGTAAGACATACTGATCAGGATGGCTTTCCAAGACACAGAAGATGTCAAGATACATCCCCGGCCTCACTGCTTCCGGATTGTCGATCACACAGATCGCTTCAAAACTCTTTGACTTTGGATCTATATAGGAAGCGACACGAACCATATGCCCGGAGATGATCTGTTTACCGTTGTCGGGTCTTCTCATCACGATAGGGATCTGTTTATACTTCTTCATAAAGAGATCATAATAAGTTTCCGGCACATGGACCCGTACTCGCAGTCGATCAAGATCAGCAATAGTGACGATAGGCGATTGAGATGCGACGAGCTCCCCGACTGATGCATGTCGAATGAGGATGGTTCCGGAGACAGGTGCTTGTATATTAGTATAGGTAAGCTGCAGCTGTGCCAACTCATACTGTGACCTACATACGTCATACTGTGCTTTTGTCTGATCATATGTCTGTTGTGTTGCAGCCCCGGCAGTATAGAGTTTCTCTATCCGCTCAAAACTCGAACGAGCAGACACAAAGGCTGACTCAGCTTGATCTGCCTGCAGCTGATAGGAAATCTTGTCAATCACTGCTATAAGTGTGCCGGGAGAGACCATATCCCCCTCCTTCACCAGCAGCTGATCCAACCGCCCTTCTACCTGCGGAAGAACTGTCACAATACTGTCAGCCTCGACATATCCTCCCAGAACAATTGAACTCTCCATCACTTTCTGTTGAGGCTGTATCACTCTCACTACAGGAATCGGTATGTAGGCTGCCACAGGCTCTTTGTTCATCTGTGTCTGCCAGTACCAGACTCCGAATACCGTAGCACTCATAAGCAGGATATATTTCATCATGCCAAATCGGTTCTTCTTCATACTCACTCCATCGTATAATTGCTGCATCTGTATTTGTACCCTACTGCAATCATCGATGATGCGGGAGTTACCATCTGTAACTTATCAGGATGCCATCCGGCACCTTTGCATATATGTTTTCTGACATATGGAAAAGGCACCGGGAGTGTGGTATAGTCCTTGACATGAGAGAAAGGAAAGAGATCACATACGAACCAGGTCTCATTATGATCTTTAGACTCTTTTGCGGAGCTGTAGCGATCGTATGCTATTTCTTCTCTGCAAATCCGCCGTTTTTCTACCGGATTCCCCTGAGTCAGCAGGTGTGGGGCTATATGGGGCTCTCCTATACCGCCGTCTTTATCTATCTGATCATTCCAAAGATACAGAAGTTCTGTAAAAGCTACTTTCTTCCTGCCGCTATCGTTGCAACGATCCTTATCCCCATACTCGGCCTCAGTTGGCAGCCATATTTCCAAGGGAAATCAAATTTTGAGATGAGCACTATTTCCTCTTACAGCATCTCTATACTTCTCATGTTCCCACTGATCATCACCGCATGGCAATACAACTTCAAGATAGTTATCCTCTTCTTTGTCATCATCGGAGGATTTGATTCGCTGATCTATCTACTTATTCTTGGACCAAAAGATCCACATGTGGGTGCGGCTCTGTATGCATCATTGACGCGTATCGTCACGTTCGTTGCTATAGGGTTCATCATCACAGAATTGATGAAGAATCAACGAGAACGTCAGCAGAAGCTGGTGGAAATGAATAAGAAACTCAAACAACAGGCACATTATGCTCGGGAGCTTTCAACAACACGTGAAAGGAACCGCCTGGCACATGAACTGCATGATGTCCTTGCTCATACCCTCAGCAGCCTGGCAGTGCAGCTGGAGGCTATGAAAGCGACTATGCCGTCAGATCCTGAACACTCGCTGGAACTTCTTGATAAGGCATTGAAGAACACAAGAGGCGGCTTAAAAG
>CAYYPJ010000005.1:11719-26981 GCA_964473495.1 uncultured Spirochaetales bacterium | reverse complement strand
TACCTGACTTTCTGGAGGTTAAAAGATGAAGAAAAACGGTCAATCTACTTTACAGAGAAGTTGTCCTGTATGGAGGGAACAGTCCATCTCTCTTCACAGAAAGATAGAGAGAGACTGTTCATTCTCAATTATACATGTTTGTATCAAGGTCTCCAGCGAACGACTGGCTTTCTTGCTGCCAATACCTCATCAACACGCCCGATGGGTGTTGTTACCGGTGCCCCATGAAGTGATTCAGGATCCAGTTTTGCCTTTTCTGCCAATGCACGTAATGCTTCGACAAAATAATCAAGTTCAGCTTTGGATTCTGTCTCAGTAGGTTCTATCATCAGAGCTTCATGGACAATCAGGGGAAAGTATATCGTTGGAGGATGGATACCTGCGTCAATCAGCCCCTTGGCGATATCAATCGTTGAAACGCCGCAGGCATCTTTGAGATCCTTTCCAGACAGCACGAACTCATGTTTACACACTCGATCATACGGCAGTGTGTAGAACCCCTTCAAGCGCTCCTTCACGTAATTTGCATAGAGTACTGCATGTTCAGCAGCCTCCTGCAGACCATCTCCCCCCATAACCAGGATATAGGTATAGGCTCTGATCAGCACTCCGATGTTCCCGTAAAAACCTGAGATTCTCCCAATCGAATCAGGACGATCCCAGGTCAGATCATAATATCCATCATGAAAGCTAATATCGGGTGTAGGAAGAAACGGGACCATCCGCTCTGAGACAAGCACTGGTCCTGCCCCCGGTCCACCGCCTCCATGAGGGGTAGCGAAAGTCTTATGCAAATTCAAGTGAATGACATCAAATCCCATATCCCCAGGTCTTGTCTTACCCATGATAGCATTGAAGTTCGCCCCGTCGTAGTAGAGGAGTCCTCCCGCGTTATGCACGTTCTCCGCTATCTTCAGGATATCCTCTTCAAACAATCCCAAGGTATTAGGGTTAGTCAACATGATCCCTGCCAATTCATCATCAAGATACTGCTCTAAGTCCTCCAGAGAAACCAGCCCTCGTTCATTTGCTTGTACTTCAACAACATCAAATCCCGCAATGTGGGCAGATGCAGGGTTCGTCCCATGGGAGGAGGTTGGGATTATGATACGCCTTCTTCTCAGGTCTTTCCTCTTCTCAAAGTATGCCTTGAAGAGCTTCATCCCGGTGTACTCACCATGAGCTCCGGCAAAAGGCTGTAAAGTCCCCCACTTCATACCAGTCAAAGCAGAAAGTCTCTGCAGTAGATCATACTGCAGCTTCAGTATCCCCTGTACCGAATCAACCGGTTGGAGGGGGTGCAGCTGCGTAAAACCCCGAAGGGCTGCAGCATCTTCATTTACCTTTGGGTTGTACTTCATCGTACAGGAACCTAGAGGGTAACTGCCGTTATCAACGGAAAAACACTTTTCACTCAGATTGGTATAATGCCGAACGACATCCACCTCTGAGACTTCAGGCAATAGCGGAACACTCGTACGAAGGAGTGCTGCTGGCAGTACGGCTGAAACAGCTGTCGGTTCAACAGCTAAAGCAGGGAATTTGTAACCCTGTCGACCAGTACAGCTTTTTTCAAATATAAGCGTAGTGTAATTCATGACAGAACCTCTTTTGCAGATGCGATGTAAGTATCCAGTTCGTCTTTTGTGCGTTTCTCAGTGACTGACACGGTAACAAGACCATCGAACTCATGAGAAAGATCACCCAGATGCACACCCGCAAAGATACCATGTGCTCTCATAGCTGCAAGAAATTTCTTAGCCGGCTCGACCGATGTGAAGTCAAGGGTAAACTCACCAAGGTAGGGAGCATCATCCCTGATCGATATGCCGTCCATCATCTTCAGAGCATCACACAGATAGTGTGCTTTAGATAATGACTGCTGTGCAGCTTCCCGTATACCATTCCAGCCGACCAACGACATATATATTGCTGAAGTCAATGCAGTCTGTGCTTGATTCGAGCAGATATTTGATGTAGCCCGACCCCGTTTGATATGCTGCTCACGTGCCTGCAGGGTGAGCACAAAGGCTCGTTGCCCATGAGTATCTACCGACTGACCAACTATGCGTCCCGGCAGTTTTCTCATCATCTTCTCATGTACAGCGATATATCCTGCTGATGGGCCGCCGAAGCAGCTTGCGATACCTAGAGGTTGAATATCACCTATGGCTATATCAGCTCCCCAATCCCCTTGAGACGGGATGATCCCCAATGCGATAGGATCACTTGAGATAATGAACTTTGCTTTATACGCATGAATGCACGCTGCAAACCCCGTATAATCTTCAATACACCCAAGAATATTCGGGGTTTGGACCAACACACCTACTACCTCATCGCTCATCATCTCTTTCAGCGTATCCAACGCTATGACCCCATGATGTTCCGGGATCATCTTGATGATCAAGTCAGATTGTGAGAAATGGGTCTGTAAGACCTGCAGTGTGTTTGGATGGATGGTCGATGAGACAAGGAGTACATTCCCCTTCCGTTTTGCATTTCTCGCCATCACTACTGCTTCAGATGCAGCAGTATGACCATCATAGAGAGATGCATTTGAGACATCCATACCAGTCAACTCACATATCATAGTCTGATACTCAAAGGTCGCCTGAAGCATCCCTTGAGAGATCTCCGGCTGATATGGTGTGTATGATGTAAGGAATGTCGGTAAAGAAGAGAGATGTGTCACAGCAGCAGGAATGATCCTGTCATAGGACCCGCATCCCAGATACGATACCCCCTGTATATTCATAGAGGCAAGTGACTCCAGCTGTTTGATGGCTTCGTACTCACTCATGCCCTTCGGGATCTGTGTGCAGCTATCTAAATAGAGATGGGATGGAACATCCTTGAATAACTCATCAATGCTCTTAACCCCTATGGCATCAAGCATCGCAGTCTTCTCTTGCTTCGTCGGGACACTATATGGATTCATCTTGGTATTGCCGTTTTCCTTTCCGCTCAAAGTGTATTGAGGTATTCACTATACCTACTGGAATCGAGTAAATCATCACATTCACTCTTTTGAGAAAGCTCCAGCACATAGATGTGGTGGTCATACGGGGCACTATTTATGATCTCCGGGCTATCATCTAATTCTTCATTCACCTCGACAACGGTACCGCTAAGTGGATTCATGATCGCAGAAGCAGCCTTGACTGATTCGATACTTAGGATCTCATCATCCTGCTTGAACTCATCATCAACTTCAGGTAATTCCACATAGACAATTTCGCCAAGCTGTTCCTGTGCATAATCAGTTATCCCTACATAGGCTCTATCGCCATCAAGTTTCACCCATTCATGATCCTTTGTATACAGTAAATCTTTTCTGATCTCGCTCATCCTTTCCTCCCGGTATTCTTGTAAAATGGAGTTTTTACTAATCTTGCTCTCTTTCGTTTTCCACGAATATCAATATCGACCATATGCCCGATCTTCAGGCCAATGCCACGTTTTATCAGCACCAATCCAATAAAGGCATCCAGCTGTGGTGATTTTGTCCCGCTGGTCACATGTCCAACCAGTTCATCACCCCGGTAGACCGCATAACCTTTTCTCGGGACCCCTTTATCTTCCATGATAATACCGCGAAGTGACCGAGGTATCCCCCGTTCTTTTTGCCGAACCAGTGCAGAACGTCCGCAAAACTCCCCTGTATCAAAGGAGACGAACACGGAAAGATTCGCCTCGAGGGGGGTTATATCTTGAGAGAGTTCATGTCCGTAGAGAGGAAGTTTTGATTCAAGCCGTAACGTATCACGAGCACCTAGTCCACAGGGCAGTATCCCATACTCCCTGCCCGCATCCAAAAGTATATTCCATACTGCCGGCCCATCAGAGCTGGGGAGATAGAGTTCAAACCCATCTTCTCCGGTATAACCGGTTCGAGAGATAAGACAGGGTAT
This sequence comes from uncultured Spirochaetales bacterium, assembly GCA_964473495.1. GTDB lineage: Bacteria > Spirochaetota > Spirochaetia > CAKZLE01 > CAKZLE01 > JAIPFY01. Next base: position 23,067 of record CAYYPJ010000005.1, on the reverse strand, counting down.
ACCCTGAATATCAACTGATTCAACAAATCTAAAGAATTCCAGCTCTTTACAGCCCTTCCAAAGAGATGCCAGCACTTGCTCTGCCTTAGGGCCCTGTAATGCTATCTGAACATACTCCGGGGAGACGTTTTTTATAGTGGGAATTATATGAGATGCATCTTTCACCCATGGGTTCTCCTCTGTCACCCAGAGAAAATCCTTTTCAATGTTTGCAGCGTTCACTACCAGTAGATAGGAATCCTTCGTCTTCTTGTAGACAATCAGATCATCAACGACCCCGCCATCAGGATAGCACATCAATGCATAGATGACCTGTCCATTTTCCATTGCCGAAACATCATTCGTAACAAGCCAGTGAACGAACTCATCACTACCTGGGCCATCCACGAAGAACTCTCCCATATGGGATACGTCAAATAGTCCAACACGCTCACGAACATTCTTATGCTCTGCAATTATCCCTGCCATAAAATTCACCGGGAGCTCCCATCCGCCGAAATCAATCAATTTGACCTCTGGATACGAACTATATACAGAATACAAAGGCGTCCTTCTCACTTCAAAACCCCTTCTTCGTTTTTATACGCACACACCACCCTCCCATGAGAGCTGCTATGTTTTAGGATCGCACATCCTCTTCGAACTACAAGATATAGGGAATCCATAAGTCATAGGATTCATAGACTACAAAGGTCTCCACATCCTGTATCTCAGATATTTTCACTAACTCCTTGTTAAAGAAATCAAGCAAAGAATACCCCTTCTCCTCATTCAATAACACCTGAACAATCAAATCATAACGCCCTGTTACCACGGTGGAAAAGACTACTCCCCGCAATCGGGTGAATTCTTTGGCCTTTCTCCCAAGATCCAGCGTCTTCAGCTTGATACCCATGATTACAATTTTGTGATTTGGTAATGAAGATGGATCAACGAGACCGGTGATATCAAGTATCTTCTCATCAATGAGTTTGTTCACCCGTGCACGAACTGTATTCTCTGTTATAGAGAGCTCTTCAGCAATGGCACTATAGGATTTACGCCCATCACGGAGCTGTTTGATAATTGCTTTATTCGTATCGTCGATCTTCATTTTCTTACCCATTCTTTTTTGCGAATTCGTTCATATAATCAACAAGAGCTACTACAGACTCTTCAGAAAGGGAGTTATAGATCGATGCTCTACAGCCTCCTACACTCCTATGTCCCTTCAGCCCGAGCATATCCAATTGTACTGTCCCGTCAAGAAATCTTTTTTCGAGGATCTCATCCCTCAATCGAAAAACAACATTCATCTTTGATCTATATCGTGCATCGACCGGGGAATAAAATACATCATTCAACTTTTCAATAGTGTTATAGAGAAGATTAGATTTACGTGTCGCACGTTCTGCCATACCCTGCACACCGCCATGGGCCTTTACCCACTCAAGTACAAGCTTCACACCCCAGATAGAGAAGACAGGAGGAGTATTATACAACCCGTCTTTCTTTGCATGGGTATTGTAATTCAGGTATGCTGCCAAATTCTTGGGGGACTTTTCCAGCATATCGTCCCGCAGGATAATAAAAGTAGCACCTGCAGGTCCTAGATTCTTCTGTACCCCGCCGTAGATCATAGCAAACTTCTCAACAGGAATCGGCCTGCTCATAATATCACTTGACATATCTGCTATAAGCGGAACATTCCCGGTCTCCGGCCAACCCTGCCATTCTATTCCGCCAATGGTCTCATTAGAACAGAGATAGAGATATGCTGCATGATCATCCGGTGTGATGCTCTCAGGGTCAGGGAGAGTCGTATAGTTTGAATCTTTTCCATCAAACATGATGTGTACATTCCCAAGTTTCAGGGCATCATCACAAGCCTTATTACTCCAAGCACCACACTTGAAATAATCTGCTGTCTGACCAGCTCCAAGAAAGTTCATAGGGATCATGGCAAACTGCAAAGTAGCTCCGCCGCCAAGGAAGAACACCGAATAGTTCTCAGGTATCCCCAATAGTTCTCTAAAAAGATCCAAACACTCATGATACATCGTATTAAATGCTGCTCCGCGGTGACTGGCCTCAAGCATAGATAATCCATTATTCTGGTATTCATCAATCTGATCTTTCAGTTCAGCTAACACCTCTACCGGCATCACCGATGGTCCAGCAAAAAAGTTCAGTTTTCTTTTACTCATAATTTCTCTCCATCAATAAAAGTCTCAATGATGTCATACACCTCATCCCCTATTCGTAAAAGATTCTCTCTGCTGCTTGCTCCAATATGAGGGGTCATGGTCACATGAGGAGCATGCAGAATAGGATAATCATCAGATGGAGGATCTGACGGCCAGACATCAGTCGCAAACCAGCTGATTCTTCCATCTTCCAACGCATGTGCCATCGCATCAGCGTCAACACATGGTCCACGGCCGGTATTTATGACTACAGGACGTTTTGTACAGGCATTGATGATTGATTCACCGAAGATCCCCTCAGTCTCCGCAGTCAACGGCAGATGCAGGGATATGTAATCAGCATCCTTAGCTGCTTCTTCCAACGATGTTTTCATCTCAGCAACAGGACTCTCCGATACATATTTATCATAGGCAACAACTTTCATACCAAAAGCAGCTGCACGCAGAGCGACTTTAGTTGCAATATTCCCTATACCGCCAAGACAGAGAGTCTTTCCATACAACTCTGTTCGCTTTAATGATTTTTTCAACCACTTTCCCTCAACCATACCATTATGAGCTGCAATGATATGATTCGGCACTGAGAGCATCAGTGCGCAGGTTAACTCAGCAACTGCAACCGCTGGCGCTTTTGGTGTATTATGCACAATAATACCCTTGCTCTCAGCATATGCTTTGTCGATATTATCGATTCCCACTCCGCCGCGAATAATCATCTTCAGATTCTTCGCAGAATCAATGTACGCTTTTGTACACTTAGTCTTGCTTCGAACAAGAACAACATCCACATCAGCAAGTCGTGATGTATCAATAGTGACTTCACCGAGATCTTTTAATTTTTCTGGTAATGATGCATCAAAGGCATCAGAAATCAAGATAAGCATTCTTACCGCTCCTCTAAATTGTTATAAGCTTACTTATTGTACCCACTAACTGAGTAATTGTCAAATATTTCGTAAGAATATTGATGTTTACCCTAATGACTATCTACATATTTGCGGTAATGAAAAAAGGGAATGCAAACATACCATATGATGCACTCCCCTTTACCACGATCATTTACAGATCATATACGATGTATAACTGCTCTATACATTCATTCTGTAGAACCTAGTAGTTTTTCATCGATTGAATTTTTCTTACCTTCTTCATCTGTTTTCTCAGAAGGGCCTTTTTCTTTCGGTTTTTGATGGTGGAAGGTTTTTCAAAGTATTCTCTCTTCTTCCACTCTCTGATAATCCCTTCTTTCTCAACCATTCTCTTGAATCGTTTTAGAGATTTCTCTAGAGGTTCGTGTTCGTCAACTCTCACGAATGCTATAGTAATCACCCCCTTTCCCATGCCGGGAAATACTACCGTTGTACTATCACGTATTATCAGTCGTTTGTCAACACATCCTCAGCATCTTGAGCTATATCCATGATAGTTAACTGTAATGATTCCATATTCTTATAATAGTTCCTGCCAAATCGAAATACAAGATCGACCCGATCACCTTTGGTGAATTCCGACCCTACTCTATCACCGGCTCGCCAAAAGATAGCCGGCCACTTGTATGCGCCATAATCTATCAGCATCTTCACATGCTTCTGTTCCCCATTTCCCACTAAACTCATATCCTCAATCAACGCCTTTCGAAGCATGAACTGCAGTGGAGTATGCTCAACACCATAGGGTTCTAATCGTTCAACAATCTTTATCAGATCCGGTGTCATATACTGTTCAGGGAGTTCTGCATCGATGGAAAGGACATCTTTAGCTTCGTGAATCTCCAACCTAACCATCTGTTCGTCCACACGAATAAGGAACTCATCGAGATATTTTTCATACAGACTAAAACCGCCGGCACACTGATGCCCGCCGTAACTAATCAGGATATCATCGAATTCACCAAGGAACTCTTTGACATTCATCGCTTTACTGCTGCGCATAGAACCAACGAGATGGTCCTTCAGCTTAGCTATGACCACAGCAGGCACCTTGAACATATTCATGAGTCTGGAAGCCATAATACCGGTTATCCCACGGTTCATATCCTTGTCATATACAATGATTATCGTATGTCCATGCTCTTCAAGACTGCGTTTTGCTTTTGGGAACATTCTTGCCCAGGCATCCTCTCCAAGTTTCTTTCTTTTTTTGTTCAACTGAATAAGTTCTTTTGAGAGTTTCTCCTGTTCTGCTCTGTCAGTGCTCAACAGCATATTCACCGTTTTATCTGGCATTCCCAAACGTCCGGATGCATTGAAGACCGGAGATATCTGCCATCCTATATTCACGGTCGAGATCTTCTTCCCTGATAAGTTTATCAGTGAGAGGAACATAAGGAGTGATTCTCTTTCCCCCCGAGCAAGGACTTCAAGTCCCTTCTTAACCAAGATACGGTTCTCACCACGCATAGGCATCAGATCCGCGACTGTCCCGATGGCAACAAGGTCAAGGATCTTCTCATACCCTGAAGAGAGGGATTCAGTGTTCTTTACCACGAAGGTGGAGAAGATCCGTACTAAGATGTCGATCTCTTCCACATTGCGAATTCCATAACGAGTGGCTTTACTCTTCTGCTGCAGCCGAACGAGACTTTGCCCTTCTGTCGATGGGAACAGTTCCCATACCCCTTGAGCTATGTCGATGAGATTGATCTCCACCTTGCTCCCGAATGCATGCTGTATCATCTTCTTTTCCAGCGGTTCATCATAGACGAGTATCTGTCTGCCGATGAGAAAATCAAAGAGTCTTGACTGTTCAGCAGGAAGAACTCCAGGTACAACATGCTCAGTCACCCGGTCGATCTCAACAAGGTTTTCCAGCTTTACCGCATCAATGATCACCGTTTGGTTCCCCGGCCGTGCATGCAGCAGGACCAGCTCCTGTTTATACAGATCGGTCATACTAAAATTCAATGCCCAGATGAATTTTGCCACTACACCGCAACCGGCAAGGTCGCAAAACGGATAACCGCTTCCCTCTACCTTTGGGTTGATGATAGCTACTGCAGCCGGCAGCGACTCTCCCGGGATATGGTGATCCAGAATAATGGAATCTATACCGTTTTTAGCCGCATAGGCAACTTCCTCTGTATTCGAAATACCGCAATCCACGGTAATGAGAAGTGTCCTGTTATCCTGTATCAGTGCATCGATCCCGCTCATCGTCAAGCCGTAGGGTTCATCCGCCAGGGGAAGTCTCCAATCAACATCCAACCCAAGCTGATCCAGGGACTCTTTGAGCAGAACAGTGGATGTCATACCATCCACATCCCGATCCCCGAAGATGCGGATTTTCTCTCCCTCATCAACTGCATCATGGATTCGGTCGATGGCACTTTCCATATCTTCAAACAGAAATGGGTTCAGTAAAAAGGAGGTATCATCTTCTAAATAGAATCGTATATCGCTTTCTGGTATATCTCGTCTTGCCAAAATAGACGCGGTAAGAAGATCTATATGATAGTGTTCATGCATCATCTTGACAGTTTTCGTATCTATTGCCTGTTTCTTCCATCTCATGTTCTCAACCTTATCGTCCAAAGAGGTTCATATCTTGCCCCTTTCTGCTCTAGATACGATCGATACAACACTATTTCACTCAGTACATATGAAATATGCAGCTGAGGGCTCACTCGTCTTCTCAGTTCTGCTGTATCAACCCTTGCACCACGCCTCATACGGGCCAATGTGACATGGGGAGTGACTCCCCGTGTCCGCATCGGAACTTGTAATAACCTTTTCACTGAACACATCATAGCGATAACGGCATCTTTTCCATCAGTCACAGGGGTCACAATGCATCTCGGGGCAGTATGCGCCGGGAACGTACGTAGCCCTGCACATCGCAGTGACTCTTGGGATGAACTCTCTGCTATTTGCTTCATAGCTGCTTGTATGCCAGGAATCCTGTCAGCAGGCTGTTCCCCGAGAAATGCAACCGTAATATGGTAGTTATCCCTCGGAGTCAATCGCATGATAGCACGATTTGTCTCCCGGTTCATAGTGCCGTACACTGCCTGTCGAATCTCTTTTGGCAGGGGTATCCCAATGAACAGTCTCATATCATACCACTTTTTGTCGTCTTCAGTCTTCCATCGGTGATGCCATCCATATAGTGGAGCAGAACATTCTTCAAGATCCTGGCAGAACTTTTTGTTAATGATACCTGCAGAGCCTTCTCTACCGATAGTGATTGGGTATAGCTAAGATATCTGCGGCCGGCATAGTCTATGACATACTCAGTACTTGATGCCGGGAGGCAATGTTCACACAACAATTCATTTCCTTGCGGATGGATTCGGCTCGTAAGGGTGTGAAACGGCTTCCCGCATGAAGCACAGTAGTAAAGATCAGGAGCAATACCAAACAACTCCAGGAATCTCCAGCATCCCTGTATGATGATATGATTATGATCTTTATGAGCCTCTATACCATCAAGTAATTCGGTCAGGAGCACATAGGTCTCTTCATGATCGCCGCCGCTCCCAAAGGACTTCAACACAATCTCTGCAAAGAAGGATGCTGTATAGAGATCTACGATATTCTCACGCAGGAACTCGTGATAATCAGTGACTTTGACATCCTGGATCTTGTATTGATCCTTTGCCGGATTATGGTAGGCAAAGACTCGCCCCGTCACAAAAGGCTCCACAATACCGGCAAGTTTCCCACTCCCCTTTCTTGCACCGAAAGCTACTGCATCGAAAAGACCCAACTGAGGAGACAGCAGGGTCAACCGTCGATGCAGCTCCCCCATCCTTGAGCTCTTAAGGATGATCGCATCGCATTGTATGTTTCTATTCATCTCATAATCTTTCGTTCCGGCTCTTGTCTCAACACGATTGAGGTACGTCCACTCTCAGATCACTATACTTGTTCACGATAGTCTCTAAAAGATCGGAGGCAGCTTCAACGACTCTTCTACATCCCTCATCATCGGTGGGAAGAGTCTGTTTCAGATCCACACACATGATAGACCCATAACGGCTTTCCGCCTCTGATAAGTATTCGGAAACGACCAGATCAATGACGGCTGATTCATGGGCACGTTCCTCTACGAAGAGCACACTTAAGGCCATGACTCCACCGGATAATGCTCCGCATACATTTCCTATACACAACCCGCCGCCAAAACCTGCAGCGGTCCGTAGAGTATGTTCGTTCAACTGAAGATGGTAATAGTCATTTGCCCCGTGTATCACGGATTCAGCACAATTCATATTCTCTTCAGTATAATAGGCACCCGCTTTTTCGGCTAATGCTCCACAGCCGCCTGTGGTATATATTCTTTTCATCTTGTTACAGAGTAGTTACGATGAATAGTTCTGTCAACAAGCATAGTCTCTTTATCTGTATTCATCTATTTTACGCCAGTTCATCTGCAATCTTCTTACGTAGACGAATATATTTCTTTATTTTTCTTGTCAGGTGTTTTCTTTTCTCAACCGACTTCTTATCATTTGCCGCAGGAAGTCTTTCTAAACGTTTTCTGTTATTCGTGATTCTGTTCTCAAGAGATCCATCCATCCCTCGTAACTTCCTAGTCTGCTTCAGCAGGGACTTCTCTTTGGCTGGTCTCCTCTGCTTCGGATCCTTTCGCGAAAGTCGTGCACAGGTACGCACAAACGATCGTCTCTTCCAAAGAGCACACTGCACTCTTCCATGCATGGAGAACCGAAAGATCACATAACAGACGAACAACGTAAATAGCCCTAATACGATCAATGTATTTCTGAGATTCCAAAAGGTACGAAACCCATACTGCCTATATCCATATGAGAACATGCGATCGTATGAGTAATTGGTCAAATTCATCTTGTTGAATTGATCATCGGTGACGGTAAACTGTTCTATTGCACCTTTTTTTGCATCGATCCTGACAAAAGTCGTTACTTCAGGGGAAAGGGTAACTTCCCAGGTATATGCCCCGGAGGTCAGCACATGAGAACCAACGCTCATAGACAACGAAGACGGTGCTATACAGGCAGTCCTGTCAATAGCGAATGCCTCATTCCCTATGGTTCCCACGATAATGAGCGTGCTCATACTGGGGCTCACCTGCACATTCTGCATACTGGAGGTATGGAGTATTGCAGGAGGTTCAGCCGTAAGAGCTATCTGCGTACACTCACCATCAACGATCCGTACAGGCTCATCCACCCTCTGATACCCGACTGCCGTCGCAACAAGTCTATGAAGTCCGGATTCCAGCCAGATTCTCATACCCTGAGAGAATTGGATATCCCTATTGTCGAGAGAAACATTCCATTGCACACTCTCATCGGTAGAGACGATCTGCAGTGAACCATCCGCCCAAGCTGCCGATGCCAGATATATGAGTATAAGTACAACGGTCGTCACTCTCCATTTTTGCATCTTAAGGCCCCTTTCACCATGAACTTCACGTACCATCGTATCATGAACGAGAAATAAAAAATACCTATCCGAATGAGATGAATATTGACTTATTAACTTTTTTCACACATACAATAGATACTACAGCACAGAAGGGGTAAGACTATGAATCCAAACATCCTTATACTCGCAACCGGGGGAACCTTCGATAAGCTCTATGATGAATTACAGGGAGAATTGACGTTCAGGGATTCTCATCTCTCTGAGATCATGGATATTGTCAGATGCACGGTTCCCTATACCCTGGAGTTCCTTCCCTTGAAAGACAGTCTTTCCATGGATGATCGTGATCGTACAGCAATCCTTGATGCCTGCAGAAGCTGCTCGTATAGGCAGATCATTATCATACATGGCACCGATACGATGGAAATCACTGCACGTGTCATAGGAAAGGCTCTCTTAGATAAGACGATCATTCTCACGGGAGCCATGATCCCCTATACAATCTCGAACTCTGATGCGATCTTCAACTTAGGTACAGCGATAAGCAGCGTCCAATCATATGACAGCGGCGTGTACATCTGCATGAACGGAAGGACCTTCCCATGGGACACCGTTCATAAGAACCATAAAAAAGGGGTTTTCGAATCCACATCTCGGGATATATAGTCCTTGATTATTTTCCTACATTTATGTAGGATGTCATCATGAAAGAATCTCACGAACTTCTTGTATTGTTTGAAATCAGTAAAATCCTTGATGAGACCGAAGACCTGAAACATATCCTGGGTCCTATCCTTCAATCATTATCAGAACATACTCCGGTCATTCGCGGAGCCATTACCCTTCTCAACCGTAATACCGATGAGATTCTCATCGAATCCGCCTATGGTCTTACAAAATCTCAAAAGAAGAAGGGGCGATATCGAATTGGAGAGGGTATCACGGGAACAGTAGTCAAGACCGGTCACCATCTTATTATTCCTGATATTTCTCACAGTGAGATCTATATCAATAAAACTGGTGCAGAGACACGCCAGATACAACAGAACAGACGAGTCTCTTTTATTTCGGTACCAATCAAAAGTGATAATGTAACGATAGGAACACTGAACATCTCCTGCTGCAAACTCAATGATGAAGCATTGCAGCAGTACTTCAAACTCCTCTCGGTCATTGCCTCCATGATAGCCAGAGCAGTCAAAATACGTCAGGGGTTACGTGAAGAGAAAGAGCATCTTATAGCAGAGAATGACCGATTAAAACAAGAGTTGAAAGAGCGATATCAACCGGCAAACATCATTGGTAAAGCCCAATCGATTCAAGAAGTGTTTGACCTCATCGCGCAGGTCAGTACAAGTGAAGCGACTGTCCTGGTCGGAGGAGAAACGGGTACGGGAAAAGAGTTAGTTGCTCATGAGATTCACTATACCAGCCTTCGGGCAAACATGCCGTTCGTCAAAGTAAACTGCGCGGCACTGCCTGAAAGTATCATAGAAAGTGAACTCTTCGGTCATGAGAAAGGGGCCTTTACCGATGCACACAAATTACGGAAAGGACGTTTTGAACTTGCAGACGGTGGAACATTATTCCTTGATGAGATAGGAGATCTCTCTGCACAGATGCAGGTAAAACTACTTCGAGCCATTCAAGAACAGGAATTCGAGCGTGTAGGCGGTGTAAAGACGATCAAGGTGAATGTACGAATCATAGCTGCGACTCATAAAAATCTTGAAGAAGAGATCGCAAAGGGAACCTTCAGAGAGGACCTCTACTATCGGCTTAATGTTTTTCCTATTCACATCCCCCCGCTTCGGGATCGTACATCAGATATCATACTTCTGTGTGATCATTTTATTGATAAATACAACAAGAAGAACCATCGCAGAATAAAACGCATTACCAGCTCTGCAATCGACCTGCTCATGATGTATCACTGGCCTGGTAATGTCAGAGAACTGGAGAACTGTATCGAACGGGCAGTATTACTCAGCAAAGATGATGTCATTCATGCATATAATCTCCCCCCAAGTCTGCAGTCTGCAGAATCATCGAATACGCAATTCTCATCTACGCTCACCCATGCTGTTGAGGAGCTGGAAAGAGAGCTGATCGCAGATGCTCTCAAGAATGTACGTGGGAATAGGGCTAAAGCAGCAAGAAACCTCGGGATCTCCGAACGTATCATGGGTCTCAGGGTTGAGAAATATGGCATAGACACCAGCCGGTACAAGACTCATTAATCCTACATTTTTGTATTTCTTACGCAATGTCCCTACAATAATGTAGGAACATTGCGGGTGCTCTTACCCAGCAAGAACACGCAATATATTTTTATCTACTCATATATGAACCAGTTACTTCATTACTAAGTTCCTCTGCCCCTACTATTGGCATACATCCTGCTGTGTACCATATGACATACACATGAACCAAGGAGAGGTATATGAAGTACAAAATAGTTCCACTCGTTTTTGCACTGCTCTTGATAAGCTGCGGCGCACTGTTTGCAGCAGATCTCACTGAAACGGTAGCACTTCATCAAGAATCACTTGATATGATCTGGCTGTTACTTACTGCCACTATGGTCTTTTCCATGCAGGCAGGATTCGCGATGGTTGAGTTAGGACTTACCCGAGCAAAGAATGCAGGGAATATCATCATGAAGAACCTCATGGATTTCTGCTTTGGCGCACTCGTCTTCTGGGCTGTTGGATGGGCGCTGATGTATGGATCATCAACAAATGGATTGTGGGGGTTCTCACAGTTCTTTATCAAAGGTGCTGATTACCACCTCTTTCGTGATTGGATGTTTCAG